>DAOUPQ010000029.1 GCA_030626085.1 Flavobacteriia bacterium | reverse complement strand
CTTGTAAAGCACCATATAAAAGATTTGTCCTTCCATCAATATTTAAAATACTCTCTTCGTATTTGGTTTTAATCTTCTTTTTATGTGCAATGGCTACTTCATCATTTAATTTGTACTCTCCTTTATCAGTAAATAAATCAGAAAAACGAGCATATTTTTGATCATGAGGAATACCGATGAGATCTCTAACTTTAGAATTCTCTTTTTTAATATAGATAAAGGGTACAGAAAACCAAACCCTCGGATTCGTAACCATAGAAACCAATACCTGATTTGCATCAAAATCATTATAAGTATCTTTTTTACTTACTTTTCGTAATAATTCAGAGGCAAACGTATTTGCAGGCTTCATCCTGCCACCTTCGCTCTGGATAATCAAACTACCAAATCTTTTAGCGTGTTCTTTATTTACTTTTGTAGATATTAATAATGAATCAATATTACTTTGATGTTTATGTGTTTCTTGAGAAAATAAAGACACTGAGACCAATAATAAAATAACTGTTAATTGTGTTTTTTTATTTTTTATTTTTCCCAGTCTTTTTCTTAAAAAACCAAAACGTGTATTTTTTGACAATAACGCTAATATCATCCCTAAAAACAATAAACCATAACCTAAATAGCTTGTCCAAGTTCCTATTGTATCATGATTTACCGATAAAAATGTTTGTTCAACTTCACCTCTATCATTATAACTTGATTGAAAAAAACGATAACCTTTATAATCTAAAACGTGATTCATAAAAATCCGGAAATCAAAAATTTTATCATTATCAATCACAGTTATTTCACTTGCGTAGGATTTCGGACTCCTGGAACCCGGATATCGATCTAATTGAAAATCACGCAATTTTATTGAAAATGGTAATTGTATTTGTTTGGCTCCGTAACTCAATTTGAAATTTAATCCATCCAAATTAAAAATAACCGGATTCTGCATTTGATTGGAATTTCCAAAAAGAGTAACATTTTTAGATGTATTTTTTGTTTTAACTTCAACTTCAAGTAAATCATTAAAATGCTCATCCTTATTACCCGAAATCATTTTAAGCAGACCTTTTTTAGGTGTTTCAGGAAAAACAAGCTGAATATTTCCGAATTGGTATAATGAACTCAAATTAAAAATCTGTGTAGAATCTTTAACAACCCTACCTTCTTTACGAGAAGCCATAATCATAAAATTTCCATCAAACGGAGCATTTATTTTTAAACCATTGTTTTCAGTAAAAATATTGATAGCGCCCTTGGTTGGATACTCAAATGAAATAAGTGTATTGTGAAGATCTACTACTTCACCACTTTTGATATAATGCTCATGTCTTCCGCTCCCACTCGATTCTACAATCTTTAAAAAAGTATCTCCGTTTGCTTCATTTACAAAGCTTTCATAAGCATTAGCAATATAATTTTTATACTTGATCTGTATTGGTTCTCCTTTAAAATCAGTAGAAATATTAAAATTATTTCCTCCCCTAATCAAATTTAAAAATCTGCTTGTTATTGCTATAAATCCCTTTTCTTCATCAGGTATATTTGCAAAGATCTGATCTTTAAAAACCGGACTTTTCTGATCCTTTCCATCATCAATATGAACTTTAATATAAGCCTTGTCAGAAAGCATAATATCAGTTGTTTCACCTTCATAAATTGGCATAATACCTTCAAAACTAATATAACGAGTGATACCTGCTCCTAAGATAATTAAAGCAAATGCCAAATGAAAAACTAAAGTAGCCAGCTTTTCTTTTTTGTAAAGTTTATATTTTTGAATATTACCAATAAAATTTATTGCAAAAATTATCATGATCATTTCAAACCACCAAGTATTGTATATAAGCGCTTTAGCTGTTTGAGTACCATAGTCATTTTCAATAAAAGTTGCAATAGCCATAGAGGCAGCAAAAATTACAAATAGAAGTCCGGTGAGTTTGGTTGAAAATAAAAAATTAAAAAGTTGTTTCATCATTATAAGTTAGTATGGCTAAAATAATAAATTTTTATAGCGCATTATAAAAAAACTATTTTATTTTACCTTACATCCGCAAAGGTGTTTTTATTGCATAGCCTAACTATCTATCATTGTTGAGAATGCTATCAAAAACCTACTCATCATAACTGATACTTTGTTTGCGTTGTTTTTAGATACGCTACACCAACACTAACAAGCATTTAGGCTTTTTCGTAACGAAAACTCCAGAGGGTTTAAGGTTTTACTAAAGCTAGATAATCCAAAAGTTGAAAAATAATATTAAGTAATTAAAAATCTTTTAAATAATTCTCAATACCTGTTTTAAATTTTTGTCACATTATAGATGAGCATATTTTTTACAATTTGTGTATTTTTACAGAATGAGAATAGATATAATTACCGTTTCACCCGAATTAATTAAAAGTCCGTTTGAACACTCAATCATAAAACGTGCAATTGACAAGAATTTTGTAGAAATTCATTTTCATGATTTGAGAAAATACGCTTTAAATAAATATGGAAAAATTGACGATTACCAATTTGGTGGCGGCGCAGGAATGGTTTTAATGATAGAACCAATTGATAAATGTATTTCAGCTTTATTGACTCAACGCGAATATGATGAAATTATTTATATGACACCTGATGCTAAAATGCTCAATCAGCAAACAGCTAACAATCTTTCAACTCTAAAGAATATTATTATTTTAACCGGTCATTATAAGGGTGTAGATCAAAGGGTAAGGGATAGATTTATCACAAAAGAAATTTCTATTGGTGATTATGTTCTATCTGGAGGTGAATTGGCTGCTGCCGTGCTTAGCGATGCTGTTATCAGATTGATTCCGGGTGTTTTAGGTGATGAGACATCTGCTCTAACTGACTCTTTTCAAGATAATTTATTGGCTCCGCCTGTATATACTCGCCCTGCAGAATACAAAGGAATGAAAACACCTGGAATATTACTTTCCGGAAATTTTCCGGAAATTGATCAATGGCGTCATGAAGAGGCGATAAAAAGAACCCAATCAATTCGTCCGGATCTATTAAAAAATGACAAAGAACTAAAATGAAATATTATATTATCATATTATTCATATTTATACATTTTTCTTCAATAGCACAAATTGATAGTATAACAAATTCATACCCAGAGCCGGAGAGATCATTTTTAAAAAAATCTATCGTTCCCTTAACATTAATTGGAACGGGTATAATTATAAACTATTCAAATGGTAGTTTTGGGAAAGAGAATTTACAAGAAAAAATACACAATAATCTCAACAATTTTCATACCAATGCAGATGATTTTCTGCTTTTTGTTCCTACTTTAACTATGTACACAGCAGATTTATTCAAAGTAGAAAGTAAAAATGACGCATTTACTCAAACTAAATATCTGGCAATTGCCGGATTGGCTAACAATTTGATCACTTTTGGCTTAAAAAGAATTACTGATGAAGAAAGACCAAATGGTGAAGATTATAGTTTTCCTTCAGGCCATACTTCAAATGCATTTGTAATGGCAACGGTTTTACACCACGAATTTATTGATACGAGTCCGTGGCTTGCTTATAGCGGTTATGCTTTTGCCACAACAACCGGAGTACTCAGGGTTTTAAATAACAAACATTGGGTTTCAGATGTTTTGGTTGGTGCAGGTATCGGAATTTTAGTTACTGATCTGGTTTATAGATTTGAACCTTTAAAAAATTGGAATCCGTTTAAAACTAAAAATACGCACGTTATTATTAGTCCAACCTACTCCAATGAACAATTTGGACTCTATGCTAACATGCAGTTTTAAAGAACTTTACATCGTACAATTGTTTTAAAATATTTTTAGGAATTGTTTGATTTATATTCTATTTTTTTCTAAATTTGCAAACTCAAAATTAACCTCTGACGAGAATCGTGAATGTTGGTTTTTGAATAAGCATATTTATCAAAAAAAACAATGGAAAATTTAGTAAAATTTGTACAAGACGAATTTGTTACAAAAAATGATATTCCGGAATTTTCAGCCGGTGACACCATTACTGTATATTATGAAATTAAAGAAGGTGTAAAAACCCGTACTCAGTTTTTTAAAGGAGTTGTAATGCAACGCAGAGGAAGTGGACTTTCTGAAACATTTACAATTAGAAAAATGTCGGGAACTTTTGGTGTAGAACGTATCTTTCCAGTTAATCTACCCGCAATCAATAAAATTGAAGTGAACAAGCGCGGTAAAGTACGAAGAGCCAGAATTTTTTACTACAGAAATCTTACCGGTAAAAAATCTCAAATTAAAGATAAAAGATTTTAGTTTTTTACTAGGAAATATATTTTTAAGAAATTTGACCCCATCAATCAATTGTTTGATGGGGTTTTTTATTAACAAATGTTAATAAGTGATCTTCATTTCTTGTTCGTAACTATTAAGTACAAATATTTGTAAAAGTTATATTCTTACCTATATTTGCTTAAGAATTCAGAAAATAAGAATTAAGTTCTTTTCTTTACAAATTGAAATTGATGAAAACCAAGTTCTAGCACGAGTTGAAATTGATGCAAATCAAGATTAGATTTGAATTAGAGCTGGTGTGAACCAATATTAGGTTTGTAATTTAGAATTAAGTTTTATTTATGATTCTAATAAGTTCGAACTGAAATGTTTTAATAGCTCACCAAAAAAAGTATGACTAAGTGTTTAGCATGAATAATTAGTAATATAATAATGAGCATTTAAAACAAGGTACTTTAAAAAATATTTTGGGATTATTATTACATAGTTCTAATAGTTTTAAAAATTTATTAAAGTATTGAAATGTAAGGTAAAAACTATGTCAAAGTAGCATTTACAGTTTTAAAGTAAAAAGAGTAAAAACTATGTAAGTAGTGTTTGTTATTTTTAATACAAAAACAGTAATTTTTTACCATATATTTCGGCAAATAGCCATGATAGAGATTAAAATCTGTTATGGCTTTTGTTTTTTTATCTACTAAACTCATTGTAGTTTTTAACATTTGTTAATAATTATTGTTAATTAAATGTTCAGAAATATAAATATGGAATACTCCAAATATTCTATCCAAACACTTTATATTTGATTAATGTCTTTAACGATATCTAGATGCGATTCCCTAAGTTATTGTTATGAAACTTACGTTTCTATTTTATTTTTAAAAACATTCGGATTTCATTAATCCAAACTTTGTTTTTAAATATTTATTTCTAACCGGGTATTTAGTACGCTTAAAAGAAATAAACAAGATTTAAAAACTAAATTAAAAGTATTTTTTTAAGTAAAAATACTTTTAGAAGCAAATCAATATTTTTAAAATATTGTACTAGCTAACCCTAAGAACCATGTAATAAAAATTACATGGTTCTTTTAATAAATTTTTCTTTAAACCAACCATCTTTTTTTTATCATTTGCGCATCAATTCTAATGGATTTCACCGATACAAAAACCAATGAAAACAGTTATAAAAACGGGAAGATAAATATTAGGTTTTTTGTAATGGTTCATATTTACAAGCCTCTAACAATACTGTTTTTAGCAGAAGCAATTATCAACCTACCCTTGGAGATTATTTTCTATAACAATAATACAATTTTAAGCATATTTTAAAATGCCTTTTTGCATAAAAATTAAGTATATTTGTTTCATTAAAATCATATTAATAATAATGCTATAATTAATAGAAACTTCAATAATTATAACTCTTATACTATAAAATTATCATGAGTAAAATTCCTAAAATTATTTATACAAATACAGATGAAGCACCAGCATTGGCTACTTTTTCATTTTTACCAATAGTTAAAGCCTTTACAAGATCTACAGGTATAGAAATTGAAACAAAAGACATTTCTTTAGCTAGTAGGATATTAGCTTTATTTCCTGAAGAATTAACAGGAGAACAAAAAGTAACTGATGTTTTATCTGAACTGGGAGAATTAGTAAAAAAACCTGAAGCAAACATTATTAAACTACCTAACATCTCTGCATCTGTACCTCAATTGATAGCTACAATTAAAGAATTACAAGCTTTGGGTTATGGTATTCCTGTTTATCTGGAAAATCCGGTAACCGATAAAGAAAAAGAAATACGGAAAAAATATAACACTGTAAAAGGTTCCGCTGTAAATCCGGTTTTAAGAGAGGGTAATTCAGACAGAAGAGCTCCTAAAGCAGTTAAAAATTATGCTAAAAAGAATCCTCACACCATGGGTTCCTGGTCTACAGATTCAAAAACCCATGTTTCCTCTATGGACCATGGAGATTTTTTTGCTAATGAAAAATCAGTAACAGTTAATAATGCAGGTAATGTTAAAATTGAATTTATCAATAACAATGGTACTTCTATAATTTTAAAAGAAAAAACCTCCTTATTAGCAGGTGAAATTATTGATGCGACCATTATGAGCAAAAAAGCGCTTTTAAGCTTCCTTGAAGAACAAATAAAAGATGCTAAAGATAAAAAAATCTTATTTTCCTTACACATGAAAGCGACAATGATGAAGATTTCTGACCCTATAATTTTTGGACATGCTGTAAGTGTGTTTTTTAAAGATGTATTTGACAAACACAGTGATGTAATCAAAGAATTGGGTGTTGATGTGAAAAATGGTTTTGGTGATCTTGTAAACAAGATTCAAACTTTACCAGAAGTGCAAAAAACAGCTATTGAAGCAGATATTAAAACCTGTTTTGAAAATAATCCTGCAGTTGCAATGGTAAATTCTGATAAAGGAATTACAAATCTGCACGTACCAAGTGATGTGATTATTGATGCTTCTATGCCTGCTATGATCCGCACATCCGGCCAAATGTGGAATGCAGAAGGAAATCAGGAAGACACTAAAGCAGTAATTCCCGATAGTAGTTATGCAGGAGTTTATGAAGCAACAATTGAGTTTTGTAAACAACATGGTGCTTTTGACCCAGCAACTATGGGAACAACATCTAATGTTGGTCTAATGGCTCAAAAAGCTGAAGAATATGGTTCACATGATAAAACCTTTGAATTACCAGAAAATGGAACTGTACAGGTTACAGATGATTCTGGAAATCTAATATTTACCCATAAAGTGGAAGAAGGTGATATTTGGAGAATGTGTCAGGCTAAAGACGCTCCAATTCAAGATTGGATCAAACTGGCAGTAAGCAGAGCAAGAGCTACTGGTTCACCAGCAATCTTTTGGCTTGACAAGAATAGAGCTCATGATGCTCAAATTATTGAAAAAATAAATACTTATCTGCCGGAGCATGACACAACCGGTTTAGACATACAAATCATGTCTCCTAAAGATGCTACAGAATATACTTTAAAAAGGGCCAAAGCTGGATTAGATACTATTTCTGTTACCGGAAATGTTTTGAGAGATTATTTAACCGATTTATTTCCAATCTTGGAATTGGGAACCAGTGCAAAAATGTTATCTATTGTTCCTTTAATGAATGGTGGCGGTTTATTTGAAACGGGTGCTGGAGGTTCTGCTCCAAAGCATGTTCAGCAATTTGTTAAAGAAGGACATTTAAGATGGGATTCATTAGGTGAATTCTTAGCTTTAGCTGTATCATTAGAACATTTAGCTGACAACTATAATGTTCCAAAAGCTATGGTATTAGCTGAAACTTTAGATGAGGCAACAGATAAATTTCTTGACAATAGAAAATCACCTTCACGTAAGGTAAATGAACTTGACAACAGAGGAAGTCATTATTATTTAGCAACTTATTGGGCTCAGGCACTTGCTGCACAAAACAAGGATGTTGAATTAAAGGAATATTTCACAAATATCGCCACCGAACTTGCATCGAATGAAGAAAAGATCATTAATGAATTGAATGCTGCACAAGGTTCTAAAGTTGATACAGGAGGTTATTATCATTTTGATGATGTTTTAACAACTAAAGCCATGAGGCCAAGTGACACTCTTAATGCAATAATTGCTAATCTTTCATAATGTTTTACCAGACTTAAGGCTTTTGCTTAAATCATTTAAAAGCGGGAATTAAATTCCCGCTTTTTTTGATTGATAAATCAATTCATATATTTACAAAAATGAAAACGATTCAATTTTGATATTTACCTTTGGTTTATTATTAACCTTAATTGTAATTTTTATACAAGGTATTAGTCTTATATTAAAATAGTTTTTCAATAATGATAAGTAGATCTTCTATAGTTAAATTAACTCAATGGGAACACTGGCCAACGGTTATTTTCTATCTACCCCTACTTCCATTTTTCTTTATTAGATCTATTAAAGCCAAACACCCTCTTCATTATGTAGCTACAAATCCCAGTATATTTTATTCTGGAAATGGTACAGAATCAAAATATAAAACCCTTTTATTAATTCCTGAAAAATACCGTCCTAAAAGCCTATTGGTCCAAAAGAAAGAAGATTTTAATTTAGTTTCTCTAGGATTAAAAAATAAGGAAATAGATTTTCCTTTAATTGCTAAACCCGATATAGGATTTAGAGGTTATTTGGTCAAAATAATAAATACTGAATCTCAACTAAGGTCTTATTTATTAAATATAGATGAAACCATTATTTTACAGGAATTTATTGATCTTAAAAATGAAATTGGTATTTTTTACTATAGATTTCCAGATAGCCAACATGGTAGTATTACATCTATTACTATTAAAAAGTATTTAACCATTAAGGGCGATGGGAAAAGGACACTTACAGAATTGATCTTACAAGATAAAAGGGCTTTTTTATATTATGATCTGCTCAAAAATATCCATAAAGACAATTTAGAAACTATTTTTAAAAAAGATAAAAAAATAACACTATCTGTAATAGGAAATCACTCAAAAGGCACTCAATTCTTAAATGGCAATCATTTAATAAACAAAGAATTAGAATACTTTTTAGACAAAATAAGTTATCAGATCAAAGGGTGGTATTACGGTCGTTTAGATATCAAATACAATGACTTCCAAGATCTGATCAATACAAAAGACTTTAAGATCATTGAAGTTAATGGTATTATTTCAGAACCAACACATATTTATGATGCTACAGATAAAAATGCATCATATTTTAATGCTGTAAGAACAATAAATGATCATTGGGCAATTATGGATAAAATTGCCTTAATGAATCACAAGAAATATGCTGTTAAATTTCCAAAAATTCTGCCTTATGCTAAAAATATGATATGGTTGCATTTCTATTCCAAAAAATTAAAAAAGCTAAATAAAAAAGATTTTTAAATCTTTATAATTCTTGATTTATATTTCGGGGAGTGGTTGGGTTATATCCAAAATCAGCATCAGGTAATTCAATTCCCAACTTTGAAATTATATACCCAATACTTGCAAAATGATGGATTGCATGGCTATGTGCCTGAATTAAAACTGAAGCTAGAGTATAATTTGCTGTAACAACTCCTAAACCCAGATCATCCTTCACTTCAACAATAATATCTAAATCAATTGATTTTAAATCTTCAAGTTTTGAAATAGTCTCATTAAAATAACGTAAACCAAATTCAACTTTATTTTCTGCCAATTCATTTCTTTTCCTAGCAGCCAGATCCACCTGTTTAGATTCTAAACCATCAAAAATACAATCATAAATATCTAAGATATGCCGCATATGAATTCCAATACTTGAATAATATGGAGGAATAGAATTATTACTGTATTGCTGATCATCAATTGAATTTAACAATTGAACACCTCGCTTTAAATTTTTTATAATTGCGTTAATCATAAATATTTTTCTCTTTCTGACGCTAATTTAATCATATAATTAGTAGAAAAGATTAAAAAGTGACATAATTCCCAGAATAAAAAATAAAATACTTAAAATATAATTAATATTCATAGCAATAAACTGCGCTTTCTTTTCAATTAAAATGGCAAAATTAGTATAGAGTACAAAAAGAGAAAAAGCGCCCAAAAAAGCACCAAATACAAAAATTGGTATATAGGGATGTTTTAAAATCAACAATTCTTTACTTTGAAAAAAAGAACTATAAAAGAAATAAAATGGTATGGCCAGCATATTGAGTGCCGACATGAACATGCCAATTAATAAATAATTGCCTTTACTTTTTTTGCCTTCTCCTTTAAATTTCTTCCTTGCCTGAAAAAAGAAAAATATTGACAAAACAAAGAGCACAATAACCCCTGCAATTGACAATTGTTTAATGGTTTCGGGATGTTTTGCAAAATAATTAGCAAAAAATAGGGCTATAAATGACTGAGGTATTACAATTAATGCGGCACCCAATGAAAAAAGTAAACCCGACCTCTTATTGGTTCCAATTGTTGTTCTTACCGCTGTCATATTCAACATTCCGGGAGGTAATAATCCAACAAAAGCCATCATAAAACCGATAAAAAAATGTGTAAAGTATGTCAAGATTTAGTAGATTTTTTATTTATGTATTCCAAGATCAATTGGTTAAGATCATTTGAAATCTTAAATTTCATGATTAATATAAAATAAATAATACTGATGATAATTGATTTGATAATAATATTTAACAAATGGTTACTCGTGAAGTTTATAAAATAAAAAATTAAAAACAATCCAAAAATAATAATAATTACAGTAAATGTTTTACCTGTAAAAGGATGCATCTTTAATTTTTTATTGACATAAATAATTTTTATTATTCCAAATACAAAAACAACAATTAAAGTTGCAATTGCTGCACCGTCAATTCCCATCGATTCAATTAAATAACGATTCAATACAATTACGCTAAAAGCCATGGCAATTGAAAAATAAAAAAATATTTTATAGTACTTCGAATTGGTCAAAATAGCACCATTTGTTCCAAGCGAAAGCTTTATCAATTCAGAAAAAGAAATGATCAAAACAACCAATATACCTACTGAATATTCGGGTTTATCAATTAATAAATAAATATCATTTACATTTAAATTGATGATCAAAAAAAGTAAACCACCGGCAATTAATAAATTAATTGAGCTTTTTTTATATAAAACCTCTACTTCATTATAATTGGCATTATTCAACTCTTTTGCAGTAATTGGATTGATAATTTGCTGCATTGCCCTGGAAGGTATCCCTATAACAGATGCAATATAAACTCCAACAGCATAATAAGCAACTTTGGCAATTTGTTCCATTTGAGGAATCATAAATTTATCGATCTCTAATAAAATACTACCAGCAGAACCTGCCAAGATTATATAAAAAGAGAAAGTTAGAATTTCTCGTATATTATCAGGGATTGAAAAAGATCTGATTTCAGGATAATAAAGGCTCATTGCATAAAGTTTCATAATAACTGCCCTAATTAAATATACCAATGCAACTGCATAAATAAATTGTTCTTCACTTAACCATCTAAAATAAACAGCAAATAATAAAAAAGTAACACTAATTCTGGCAAATATTTCACGAATAAAGTTTCCAAAAACTGATTTCATATGCACCCTACTCCATGCATAAAAAACCTCAAAATATCCCATGAAAATGGCAATAAAAAATATTAAATACGTATATTTTTTAATAATTATATTTTCTTCTGACAATAAATTTGTAATATAATCATAGAAATATATTCCTATTAATGCCAATGGAATAATTATAAAAATTGGCAAGATCACCACGGTTAATAAAAAGTTATCCCGATCCTTTTTTTTAGTATAGGATGAAAAGAATTTAATAATGGTATGCTGTATTCCGAAAACCAAAAGAGGCATTAAAATGTTAGCTGTTGATAACAAAAAAGTAACCAATCCATAATAATCTTCTTGTAAAAAATGAGTGTATAAAAACAATACATTTATCCCACCAATAGCGAAACCTAAGAATAGAATAAAAGTATTTTTATATGTTTGTTTTAAAACAATACCCATGATCACTTATTATTTTGCTGGATTAATTTTTTTGACAGATAATTAAAACGCATCAATAAAAGTATGGCTGAAGCAGTTAAACCTGCAAACAGACCAATCCAAATTCCTTGAGATCCAAAACCCAAAACCTTTCCTAAAATAAAACTAACAGGAAATCCTATGATCCAATAAGCTACAAAAGTTAAATATGTTGGAATCTTAACATCTTGTAAACCTCGTAAAGCTCCTAATACAACTACCTGAATACCATCAGATAATTGAAATAAACCTGCAATTAAAAGTAATGAAGCAGCAGTTGTAATTACAGCATCATCATCAATATATAAGGTAGGAAGGAAGTTTTTAAATACAAAAAACAAAATTGCAAATATAAATTCAATCATAAATACTTGTAAAAAAATTGAAAAACTTATTCTTCTCAAATCCATATAATTTTGTATTCCTTTTTGATTCCCTACTCTAATTGTTGCTGCTACTCCAAGCCCAACTGCAATCATAAACGTCATTGAAGCCAAGTTTAAAGCAATTTGGTTTGATGCCTGATCAACTGTCCCTAATGAACCAGCCAACCAAATGGCTGCAGTAAAAATTCCAATTTCAAATAACATTTGCATTGCAGTAGGAAAACCTAAATTTATTATTTTAAAGAATATTTTTTTATGAATTTCTTTTCTTTTTAATCTTATAAAATAAGGTTTGAATTTATCTTTTGATGTTAAAATAAAAATGATAAAAAACATCATAGCAAATCGTGAAAACAAGGTGCCTAAAGCGGCTCCTTTTATTTCTAAACGAGGAAAGATCCAAATACCATAGATCAATAAAAAGTTTAAAACAACATTTACAAAGTTGGCTACTAGCGTAGCCTGCATACCATATTTTGTTTGAGATAAGCCATCAGTAAACTGTTTAAAAGCCTGAAAGATCATCAATGGAATCATCGAAAATGCAACAATATTTAGATATGGTATTGCTAATTCAACAACTTCAGGTGGTTGTTTCATATATTGCAGTAAAGGCGTTGCTAATACCAACATTAAAAACATTACAATTCCTAAAATAATACTTAGCAATAAACTGTGTTGAAAATAATTTCTCCCTTTTTCAATATCATTCTCTCCATCAGCTTCGGCAATTAAAGGAGTTATTGCCAATGAAAAACCTATTCCTAAAGCAAAGGCTACAAAAACAAAACTATTACCTAAAGATACAGCAGCCAAAGGTGCAGCACCCAATCTACCCACCATAATATTATCAGCAAATCCAACAAAAATATGACCCAAATGACCTATCATGATAGGGTATGCTAATTTTAAATTATATTTAAACTCTTTTGTGTATTGATTAAAATTCAAAATTTTTCTACATAATATTAACAAATGGCTATATTTGCAATAATTAATATCATCCTATATAAATTACTGTAAACAAAATCATAAATTTCAAAAATATGAAAACGCTCTCTTTAAAACTATTTTTTTTAACATTGTTTATTTCTACAGGTTATGTCTTTGCTCAAGATGTTACTACTATTGAAGCTAAAAATACTGATATCAGTGATAATCTTAATTTAGAAGCTGTTGCTTCAATTTTTGGTGAATCAAAAGATCTTGAAGATTTTGAAAAAAAATTAAATGATCCGAGTCTTAAAATCTCTAATCTTTACCTGAACAATGAGGGAGAAGTTGATTACATTAGAGTACTGGAAACAGCTGAAGGAAACACACACACTATATCTTTACAATCTGTAATTGGTAAAGACCAATATCAAGAAGTAGCAACAATTGATGTTATAAAAGACAAAAGCAATAACACTCAGGTGCAAGTTGTTGGTAATGTTGATATGTACGGGCCTAATTACTGCATTACACCTCATTATCCTGTTGTTCCTGTATTTTTTACTTTCTTTTGGATGGCTACATACCGTCCGTGGTATTCACCTT
>DAOUPQ010000122.1 GCA_030626085.1 Flavobacteriia bacterium | reverse complement strand
TCATTCCTAGTGAAATAAGAAAGAATCAAAATCTAAAATATTATTTATTAATAATAAATACTCTCGGCCTTGGCATTGGTTTTATGCCCTTTTTAATTTTGTTTGCCAAAGATAATTTTGATTTATCATACCAATTTATAGGTAATATTCTATTATTTAGAATTACAGGCACCTTACTTTCAAGCTTTATTTTTTATAGATTATCCAAGAGTATCAATTATAAAACACTATTAATTGTTGCAATAATTATTGGAAGTATTATACCTGTTCTTGCTTTATTATTAAGAGATAATCAATTCTATTATCAATTTATTTTTATCTTATCAGGTATATTTGTATCCTTATTTAAAATATCTAACAGTGGTATTTTATTAGATATTTCAACAAATGAGAACCGGACAGTTTATGCCGGAATTTCAGGTGCAGGAAAAATATTTTCAACTATCTTTCCCTTACTTGCAGGATTGTTGATTTATTATATTAATTTCAAAATAGTTTTTATAATTGTTTCTGTTATAATACTTCTGAGTTATTTTTTTGTTATAAAATTAAATTGTAAAAAATCTTTTTAATCATTTAGTTTAACTTTTAAAAAATAAATACATCAAACTATTAATGATTTACATGAATAAATATCTATAAGAGTTGAATTAACAAATCATCAAATTCAAATAATGAAAATATTAATATTATGTACAGGAAATTCCTGTAGAAGTCAGATGGCAGAGGGGTTTTTAAAAGCTTTTGATGCTAATTTAGAAGTGTATTCCGCAGGTACAGAGCCATCAAATGAGGTACATCCAAAAGCTGTGGTAGTGATGAATGAAATGGGGATAGATCTTAGTAAAAATTATCCAAAAAATGTAGATAGGTTTCTTGATAAAGAATTTGATTATGTAATTACCGTTTGTGGTGGAGCAAAAGAAAGCTGTCCTACTTTTACAGGAAAAGTAAAAAATCAAATTCACATAGGTTTTGATGACCCTGCTGAAGCTACCGGGACAGAAGAAGAAGTTTTTGCTGAATTTAGAAGAATTAGAGATGAGATTGAAAGAGATTTTGGTGAGTTTTATAAAGAGATTTTGAAAATATGAAGATATATTTGGTAAAAGGAGAATTAGTTGATTCATTTTCAAATCTTCAAATCAACTAATTTTCAAATTGAGTTCCCTGCAATAAACCCACCCGTCCAAGCATTTTGAAAATTAAACCCACCGGTAACAGCATCAATATTTAAAACTTCTCCTGCAAAAAATAGATTTTTATGAATTTTACTTTCAAATCGTTTAAAGTTAATTTCTTTTAGATCTACACCACCTGCGGTGACGAATTCTTCCTTAAAAGTGCTTTTGCCATTTGCATTAAAAGTTGAATTGCAAAGCTGATTTGTAAGATTTTCTAATTGTTTATTAGAAATATCCGCCCATCGTTGTTCAGCTATAATTTTAGCAGCCAATATCAATTTCTCCCATAGTCTTCTTGGAATTTCTTTAAAAGGTGATTTTAGAGAAATATATTTTTTAGAAAACTGTTTTTTGACATCTTTTAATTCTTCTAAGACGGTTGAAAAATCTTTTGATAACCAATTTACAATTACATTAAACTGATAATTCTTTTCTGCTAAAAATAATGCGCCAAAAGCAGAGAGTTTTAATATAGCCGGTCCGCTTAATCCCCAATGTGTGATTAAAACCGGTCCGTTGGTTTCGAACCTAAAATTGATTAATGATACTGTTGCATTAGGAACAGAAACACCCGGAATTTCACCTATTCTCCGGTCATTTATTTTGAAAGTAAATAGTGATGGAACAGGTTGTATGATCTTATGACCAAGTTTTCTAATTATTTCCCAAATTTTAGGATTGCTTCCGGTAGTAATTATTAGTTTATCTGCAATATAATTTTGAGAATTTGTGATAATTTTAAATTGATCTTTATTTTTTGAGATTGCTTCTACATTTTGATTGAGTAAAACTTCAACACCTGCATTTCTTGCACTTTCTGTAAAGCAATCAATAATGGCTTGTGAAGAATTCGACTCAGGAAAAACCCGATTATCTTCTTCAATTTTTAGTGGTACACCACGATTTTCAAACCATTCCATCGTATCGCCGGTCATAAATTGGTGAAAGGGTCCGAGCAATTCTTTTCTCCCGCGTGGATAAAATTCAACTAGCTCATCTGGTGTAAAACAGGCATGCGTTAGGTTACATCTGCCGCCACCTGAAACTTTCACTTTTTGTAATACTTTATCACTTTTTTCAAGAATGATCACTTCCAGATGAGGGTTGTTTTCAGCAGAAGTAATTGCTGTAAAGAATCCGGCTGCACCTCCACCAATTATAATTACTTTTTGTTTCATGTTTGGTTGATTGATAAGATTCTCATTTGCATGGAAATGACATATTGATGACATTCATTTCTTTTTAAGTATTTCATCACAAAATCATATCTTGAAATGGAATAACAGTATCAAACCCTTTATTCTTAAAATAATTTGGAGTGTTTTTATTCCCGGTTGCTAAAATAAAATCACCTCCCCAGGCACCCAAACTTTTTATTTGTCCGAAATAATCTGAAAACAGTTTTTCCTGAACAGGTTTTTGTCCAATTACAGTTGCAATTATTCTTTCATGTGTTTCAAGCAATTTTTCAAAATCTGTTAGATCTTCAGTTTTTAATAAAGCATTAGTAATTTGTGTGATCTCCTCAGCTACAGCTGGAATATTTCCTTGATACTCACGATATTTTGCAATTCCATCACGACTATTTTGTTTTTGATTTAAGTAAATAAAATAGAGTCGATCTTTAAAAACAGGATTAAAATATACTGGTTCAATTATTGGCGTATTATTTTCTAGTTTGAATAAAACTGGCGTATTATTTTCCGCACAGGCGATATCATAACCACTTCCGCCAAAGCTATTTTTTAACAATTGAAAAGCATCTACGTCTGCCCAATTTGCAATATTATTGATTAAAGTTGAAGAGGTTCCTAAACCCCAATTTCTTGGGAAAGAGAGTTTTGTTGTAATTTTAAAACCTTTATTGATTTTTAAAAATTCAGATCCGATATCTATCGGAATTAATTTTTTAGTTTCTTTTAAAATTTGCTGTAATTTATATGCTGTTCTATAATCTGAAAAAGAGTGAAGTTCTAAATTTGGTAGATCAAAATTACAGGTAAACCAAAGTTGATTATTTTCATCATAGCTATCCCATATTAGAATTGGAACGTCAATTTTTTTTACTATTAAATTCTGACCGTATTTAGTTGGTAGTGCCAAAGCTTTTGCGCCATCTAAAACAAGGTATTCTGCAGTGATTAATAGTTTTCCATTGCTGTAAAATGATTTGTTAAGCATATTTTATGCTTTTTTTCGATTGTAGATCGGTAATAATAAAAAAGATAAACCTCCAAAAAAAAGTACCATCAAAGTTTGGGCTGTCCACATGATCCATCCAAAAGCTAATGCCGGATTCTTTTCAATGCCATACAAAGTTATTGCGCTGGCTACAAAAATAGGGTATGATCCTAAGCCACCATTTGTTAATGCCATACTTAATCCACCAACTACAAAACCAACAATAATGGCGCCAAAGGGTAAATTTGTGGTTTCCGGTAAAGCGAAACTAACCGCATAAAACATCAAAACATACATGGTCCAAATAAAGATTGTATGAAAAATAAATGCCCATTTCTTTTTCATCTTAAAAATACTGATCACTCCCTGTATCAATCCGTAAACAAAGTTTTGTATTTTTTTAATGAATGGGTTATTCGATATTTGAATAATCCAAAAAAACAATGAACCAATAACAACAAAACCAATAATAACATACCATATATTATAAGAGCTTGAGATATCATCTTTAAATAAATAAGCAGTAAGTAATTTTGTTTGTAAGAAAAAAGCCATAGCAATAATTCCTAAAAGTATAATAACATCGGCAATTCTTTCAGAAACAATGGTTCCGAATGCTTTCTCAAAAGGTATGTTTTCGTATTTAGAAATTGCGGTAGCTCTGGCGATCTCACCAGCCCGTGGAATTGTTAAATTTACTAGATAACCTACCAATACAGCCATAATTGAATTGGCAAATCTGGGTTTGTAACCCATTGGTTCTAATAAAAAACTCCATCGATATGCCCGTGAAAAATGACTTATTATTCCAAAGACCAATGATAAAAAAACCCACCAATAATTGGCTGTTTTAAAAGAATTTTTAATGGCTTCAATATCTTCGGGAGTTAATTGTGAAATAGAATACCAAATTAAAAATACTCCTAAAGCGATTGGGAGTATGATAAAAATGGGTTTTTTTATTTTTTTATTCAAGAATTAAGTCAATGAATTATTTTTTTCGTCAGGAAAAATAAAAGATGGTTTAAACTTTTTAGCTTCTTCAAAATCTAGAGAAGCATATGAAATAATGATGATGATATCATCAACGGCTACTTTTCTGGCTGAAGGTCCGTTTAAAATGATGTCTCCACTTTTTCTTTCTCCCCTAATTACATAAGTACTTAAACGTTCGCCATTATTGATATTTACAATATAAACTTTTTCACCTTCGATAATATTAGCAGCATCCATTAGATCTTCATCAATAGTAATACTACCAACGTAATTTAAGTTAGCACCGGTTATTTTAACACGATGTATTTTTGATTTTACAACTTCAATATTCATTTTGATTGATGCTTAAATTATTTTACAAAGATAATTAATTTAAGGCTATATTATCTATCAGCCGCACAGTATCTGCAAATACTGCGATAAAACCTCTGTATTTCATATTTTTGTTTTTTAAAGAAGTTGGTGTAAGTGTATCAATATCAGCTATTTCAAAATATTCTAAATCTAAAACCGTATTATTTTTAAAGGTGTTTTTTACCATTTCTTTAACATCATTAATGCTGTTATTGTGAAATTGTTTTTGGACTTTTAGCAGTGTTTGATATATCAAAGGAGCTTCTTCGCGTTGTTTTTTATTTAAACGGGTATTTCTTGAACTCATGGCCAATCCATCATTTTCTCTATAGATCTCACATCCAATAATATTAACATGGATTTTTTCAATTTTCACCATTTTTTTAATGATCTGCAATTGCTGAAAATCTTTTTCACCAAAATATGCATTGGTAGGTTTTACAATTTCTAACAATCGTTTTACAACAGTTCCAACTCCGTCAAAATGGTCTTTTCTAAAAGAACCCTCCATAACTTTTTCCAGGCCTCCAAAATCGAAATTATGAGATTTAACTTTATTCTCATAGATATCTTTAATTGAAGGGACAAAAGCAATATCACAATCAATTGATTTTAACAGATCGATATCTTTTTGTTGTGTTTTTGGATAAGTGATCAGGTCTTCTTTTTTATCGAATTGCGTAGGGTTAACAAAAATACTCACAACTGTTAGATCACTCTCTAATTGTGATTTTTTTATCAGTGATAAATGACCCTCATGCAATGCGCCCATGGTTGGAACAAATCCAATAGTTTTGTTGATATTAATATTTGATAAATAATCTTGTAAGGGATTAATTTTCTTAAAAACTTCCATTATTAATTGTTAAAAATTGTTAATTGGACTTCAAACTTAATATTTTAAGCTTAAAATTACATATATTTTCGTAATTTTGCACAGTTCAAAAATGAAAGATAGATGAAAGATAAGAGAATATTGTATGTGTCTTCCGAATTAGTACCTTATTTGCCCGAAAATGAGATTTCAAAATTATCATTTGATGTGCCTAAAGCAATGCATAAGCAAGGAGTTCAAATTAGAATGTTTATGCCT
>DAOUPQ010000056.1 GCA_030626085.1 Flavobacteriia bacterium | reverse complement strand
GGTATGATCAATGGTCTGTTAACACTACGTGGTGCGTGGGATAAAGTTAGGGAAGATCCTATTTTAAAATTCTTTGTAGTTGCTATTACCGGTTATGGTATGTCAACTTTTGAAGGCCCGATGTTAGCTTTTAAAAATCTAAATGCAATTGGACATTATACTGACTGGATCGTTGCGCATGTTCATATTGGAACACTAGCCTGGAACGGATTTATTATAGCTGGGATGTTATATTGGTTGGCCAAAAAACTTTATAAAACTGAACTGTATTCCACTAAATTAGCCAATACCCATTTTTGGATAGGTACTCTTGGTATTTTATTTTATGCATTACCTCTTTATGTAGCAGGCTTTACACAAGCTGCTATGTGGAAACAATTTAATCCGGATGGTACTTTAGTGTATGGTAACTTCTTAGAAACAGTAACTCAAGTTTTACCTATGTATGCCATGCGTGCTTTTGGAGGTTCTTTATATATAACAGGATTTATTTTATTGGCATATAATATTGTAAAAACTGCCAAAGCAGGAAGTCCGGTTGAAGATGAATTGGTAGAAGCTGCTCCACTTAAGAAAATTTCTTCATCGAGAGTTGAAGGTGAAAAATGGCATTCATGGCTAGAAAGACGCACAGTTTTATTTACTATTTTAGCAACAGTGGCTATTCTTATTGGTGGTGCTGTAGAAATTATTCCACTAATTGTAATAAAATCTAATGTTCCTACAATAACCTCAGTAAAACCATATACACCACTTGAGTTAGAAGGTAGGGATATTTATATCCGAGAAGGTTGTAACAACTGTCACTCTCAAATGATTCGTCCTTTCCGTTCAGAAGTTGAACGCTATGGTGAGTATTCAAAAGTAGGTGAATTTGTTTACGATCATCCTTTCTTATGGGGTTCTCGTAGAACAGGTCCGGATCTACATCGAATTGGAGGTAAATATAATAACAATTGGCATTTTAATCATATGTTGGATCCAAGATTAACATCTCCTGGTTCTATCATGCCTCAATATCCATGGCTACTTACAGACGATTTAGATATTTCTAATACTGTTAACAAAATAAGTGCCATGATAACTTTAGGCGTACCTTATACGCAACATGAATTAGATCAAGCCGTATATTTGTTAAAAAATCAGGCTGCTGAAATTGAAAAGAATTTAGGTCAAGATCCTGAATTTATTAAGAATTACGGAGATGCAAACATGAAAGACAAAGAAATTGTTGCATTGATTGCATACTTACAAAGATTAGGAACAGATATAAAAGCTGGAGAAACAGCTCAAAATTAATTTATGATACGCTATATAAAACATACTTTTGATTTAATTTCAGGGGTTGAAATATACCCCATTATTTCTTTATTAATATTCTTTACTTTATTTATACTGGTACTTTTATACGTTTTTAGAATGCCTAAGAAAAAAGTTGAAGAGATGAGCAATTTACCATTAGATAACGAATAAAAAAAAACTCATGAACGACAAAAAACAACAATCCGGCTGGGAAAAATTCATGCAATCAATGACCAAAGCCAATGAACTTGGCAAGGAAGAAGATATAATGACGGATCATGATTATGATGGGATCAAAGAATTAGATAATGTTCTACCACCTTGGTGGACAGCAGGTTTTATTATAACAATACTTGTTTCAGTATTTTATTATACACAAGTATTTTTTAACAGTGAACACTATCTGCAAGAAAATGAATATAATAATGAAGTAGCTCAAGCTCAAGAAGAAATTGAAGCTTATAAATTAGCCAATCCTGAATTATTTAAAACAGATATATCATTATTAACAGATGATGCTAGTTTAGCAGAAGGAAAAAAAGTATTTGGCACCTATTGCGTTGCTTGTCATATGGCAGATGGTGGCGGTGGTATTGGTCCAAACCTTACTGATGACAAATGGATCTTAGGTGGTGGTATGGAGAAAATTTACCATACAGTATCAGAAGGTGGACGTCCCGGGAAAGGAATGGTTGCCTGGAAATCATCCCTAAATGCTGAACAACGTCAACAAGTATCAAGTTATGTAATTACTCTTCAAGGTACAACGGCTGCAAATCCAAAAGCACCTGAAGGAGATATTACTTGGAGTAAACAGTAATTTACATTTCATTTCTTCGAAGTGTATTACTGTGTTTTTGATTTTTTTAGTTAGTAGTAGAAAAGGCTATTTTTGTTATAAATTAACAAAGTAGCCTTTTCAAAGTTTTTAAATTTAATCTAATGTCACTAATGTCACAGGAAAATGAAAATTTTAGAGATTCAATTGGAACAATTGATGAAGAGGGTCACAGAAATTATATCCACCCAAAAAAACCTAAAGGTAAGTTTACCAATTACCGAAATTTTGTAGGTTGGATCTTATTAACCATTTTTATTGCTGCTCCATTTATTAAAATTAATGGAAACCAATTTTTACTTTTTAATGTTATAGATCGTAAATTCAATATTTTTGGTCAACCGTTTTGGCCACAAGATTTTTATTTACTTGTTCTGTCTTTGCTGGTAGGTGTTGTGTTTATAATTTTGTTTACCGTTATTTTTGGTAGAATATTTTGTGGGTGGATTTGTCCGCAAACCATATTTATGGAACATGTATTTAGAAAAATTGAATATGCCATTGATGGTGATAGAGCTAAGCAAATAAAATTATCAAAACAATCCTGGAATACTGAAAAAATATTTAAACGAACTTTCAAATGGGTAATATTTTTTCTGGTATCTTTCTTTTTTGCCAATATTTTTTTAGCATATTTTATAGGTAGTGATGTTTTAATAGGATATATAAAAGACGGACCTTCAGAACATATGAGCTTACTTATAAACCTCACAATTTTTTCATTTGTATTTCTATTTATTTTTGCCTGGTTTAGAGAACAAGTTTGTATTATCGCTTGCCCTTATGGACGTTTACAGGGAGCATTGCTAGATAAAAAATCAATTGTTGTTGCCTATGATTATATTCGAGGTGAAAGCTCAAACGGTAGAAGCAAATTACATAAAGAGGAAAATCGAGAAGATAAAGGCTTTGGTGATTGTATTGATTGTAAGCAGTGTGTTGTTGTTTGCCCTACAGGTATTGATATCAGAAATGGTACCCAACTGGAATGTATCAACTGTACAGCTTGTATAGATGCCTGTGATGCGATGATGGATAAAGCTGGATTTGACAGAGGATTGATCAGATACGCTTCTGAGAATAATATCGCCGAAGGTGAACAATTCAAATTTACACCGAGAATTATTAGCTATACAGTAGTTTTAGGAGTCTTAATTACTGTTCTGGTTGCATTGTTGTTTTCAAGAAATGACGTAGAAGCTATAATATTGCGTTTGCCCGGTCAGATGTATAGTACAAAAGGAGATACAATACAAAATGTTTATTCCATTAAAATGATCAATAAGACCAATAATATTTATGAAGATCTTTATGTAAAATTACTTTCACATAAAGGAAGTATCCAGATGATTGGAGGTAAAATCAATCTTCCAAAAATTGGTTTAGATGAAAAGACTTTGTTTGTTAATATCAATAAAAAAGATCTTACCAAATCTAAAGAAAAAATAAAAATTGGCGTTTTTCAAAATGGTGAAATGATAGAAAGTTCAACAACTAACTTTCCTGCTCCAATAAAAATTAATTAGGAAATCATACCATTATTTGTATATTTAGAATCTTAATCTAAAACACAATTTTAATGAAAATAAAATGGAATTGGGGTACTGGTATCGTAATTGCAATGTTGCTTTTTGTAATATTTATTTTACAGTTTGTTTATAGAGTTACATTTGTAGATAAATATGATCATTATTTAGTATCAGAAGATTATTACAAAGATGAATTATTTTATCAAAAAGAGATCGACAAATTAAATAATGCTTCTAAGCTAAGTGAAAATATTACCGTTAGGAATTTTGAAAATGGAATAGTAATTCATTTCCCAGAGGACAAGGATTATAAAAAAATTAAAGGAACAATAAACTTTCAAAGGCCTTCAAATAATAAAATTGACTTCAAAAAGAATATTGATCTTAATGAACATAATTTATATATACCTGACAGCATACTCGCTTCCGGAAAATGGAATGTAAGAATTGATTGGCAATATAATGATGTAAATTATCTATTAAAAGAATCTTTATTCTATTAAACAAATATCAATTTAAAAACATAAACTTTGCTATATACTGCATTAATATTAGGTTTGGTTGGAAGTTTTCACTGTTTAGGCATGTGCGGACCGATTGCTTTTGTTCTCCCTGTTGATCGTAAAAAAAGATCGAGAATGATCTTACAAATTGTGTTATATCATACCGGTAGATTACTAACTTATTCTATAATTGGTTTATTATTTGGCCTCCTCGGTAAAGGTTTATATTTAGCTGGTTTTCAACAAAGGTTATCAATTTTGATTGGAATCATTATGATATTATCAGTAACAATTCCTGCAAAAATTTTTAATCACTATAGTTTTACAAGACCTTTGTATCATGTAATTGGTAAATTAAAACAAAAATTAGGATTATACTTAAGACAAACATCAAATAAAGCATTATTTTTAATTGGTTTCTTTAATGGTTTTTTGCCTTGCGGATTGGTATATATGGCTCTTATTGGTTCTATCGCTACAGGTGATTCATTAAATGGAGCCTTATATATGTTTGTATTTGGTTTAGGAACTGTGCCAATGATGACTGGTGCTGTAATTTTAGGTAATTTTGTAAGTCTTAAATTTAGAAATAAAATTCAAAAAGCAATTCCTATCTTTGTGATAATAATTGGTTTATTATTCGTTTTACGTGGATTAGGTTTAGGAATACCTTATCTTTCACCTCCTGATGCTAAATTAGATCTAACAAATAAACCAATATCTTGTAACACATATTAAATTATTATTATGTTAAATAACCCTCAATTAATAAATGAAGATTTTGTAAATGCTACCAGCAAAAAAGAACTTTTAGAAATTATTCATAAAAAGAATATAGCCATTGATGATGTTTTGGAAACAGTTAATTATGAGAATGAAAAAAGATTATTACAAATTGAGTTGGTCAAATTGCAACAGTGGATTAAAAAATATAATAAACGTGTTGCTGTAATTTTTGAAGGTAGAGATGCTGCAGGAAAAGGTGGTAATATTAGAAGATTTATGGAACATTTAAATCCTCGTTCAACCCGATTAGTTGCATTATCTAAACCAAATGATGTTGAACAGGGTCAATGGTATTTTAGACGATATATTCAACATTTGCCAAATCCCGGAGAAATAGTATTTTTTGATAGAAGTTGGTATAACAGAGCTGTTGTTGAGCCAGTAATGGGATTTTGCTCAGATCGCCAATACAACCAATTTATGCTTCAATTACCCGAATTTGAGCATATGCTATATGAAGATGGTGTGGTAATTATAAAATTCTGGTTATCAATCACTAAAGATGAACAGGCTAGAAGGTTCAATTCTAGAATGGATAACCCATTAAAAAGATGGAAATTTAGTGAAGTTGATAAAAAGGGTCAGGATTTATGGAATGAATACACCAAATATAAAGAGCTTATGTTTAGCAAAACCCACACAAATTTCTGCCCGTGGATAATTGTTAAAACCAATGTAAAATACACAGCTAGACTAGAATCCATGCGTTATGTATTATCACAATTTGATTATGAAGGGAAAAAAGATAAATCAAATCATTTATTTCCTGACCCAAATGTAGTTATGAAATATTACCGTTCTTTACACAAATATGATTAATTTTTTATTATGAATCCAACATCAAATTACACACCTGTAGAAATTAAGAAACTCAATAACAAAAAATCTTTAGCTTCTTTGTTATTAAATGATGAGCATATTAATCCTCATAAAGCATTACGCTATTATGATTATATAAAAGATCTAAAAAAATTACAGATTGAGCTTATCAAACAACAAGAATGTATCATTGAAAAAGAGCAGCGCGTAATTGTGATCTTTGAAGGTAGAGATGCAGCAGGAAAAGGTGGAGCAATTCGTCGTATTACTGAAAGAATAAACCCACGTCATTTCAAAATAGTTGCCTTACCTAAACCAACTAAAGAGGAAAAAACTCAGTGGTACTTTCAAAGATATGTCATTAAATTACCAAAAGCCGGTGAAATTGTATTTTTTGACCGAAGTTGGTATAACAGAGCAGGTGTAGAACGTGTAATGGGATTTTGTACTCAAGAAGAACATGAAATTTTTATGAATCAGGTTAATGATTTTGAGCGTATGATCACTGAGTCTGGTATTAAGTTGGTTAAGATCTATATGTCTATCTCTAAAAGCGAACAAGAAAAACGGTTTGAAGATATTAAAGACAATCCGCTTAAACAATGGAAAATGACTGATGTAGATGAAAAAGCACAATCACTTTGGGATGATTATACCCATCATAAAACAAAAATGTTTGAAAATGCAATAAAAGGAGGAAAACCTTTTAAAGTAATTAAAGCGAATAAAAAACAAGAAGCCAGAATTGAGGTGATAAAACATTTACTCAATAGTGTTGAATATAATAAAGAAAGAATTGTTTAATCGAAAAAAATTCCTCGAGGATAGTTCGTTTCAAGAAATATTTTATTTCTTCTTCTTAGTTCTTCTATACATAAAGTAAAGCCCGATAATTACCATGGGTATACTCAGTAATTGCCCGGTATTTAGATCCCAAGTTGCACGTTGATCAATTTGGGCTTCTTTAAAGAATTCGACAATAAAACGTACACTCCACAATAAAACCATAAAAAGTCCGAATAAATATCCTAATTTCTCTTTTTTATCAGTTTTCCAGTAAACATACCATAAAACAATAAAAGTAATCAGATACCCAAAAGCCTCATATAATTGGGTTGGATGTCTTGGGAAATCTTCACCCAATTGTTGAAATATAAAGCCATAATCAGAATTAGTAGGTTTACCGATAATTTCAGAATTTATTAAATTTCCAATTCTAACAAAAACGCCACCAATTGCACTGGGTAGTACTATCCGATCTAAGATCCATAAAACCGGTTTTTGCAATACTTTTTTACTGTAAAAAAACATAGATATGATTACCGCAATTGCGGCTCCGTGACTTGCCAGACCTTGATAACCTGTAAATTGAAAAGGATTAAGTTTAAAAGGTAATAATACTTCTAAAGGATGCTTAAGTAAAAAATCAAAATCATAAAATAAAAAATGACCCAACCTTGCTCCTACCAAAATTGAAATTACCAAATAAAGAAACAATGAATCTAATTTTTCAATAGAAACATTATCATTTTTATATACTTTTTTCATTATTTGTAAACCCAAGAGAAAGGCTATCACAAACATCAAACTATAGTATCTTATTGAAAATGAACCAATACTAAAAATTTCAATATTAGGGTTCCAATTTATGCTTTGTAAAATCATAATAAATTTTTATGGCTGTAAATATAAGTTTAGAAAGATTAATAATATTAACTTTTTAGTATTTTTTGAAATTTTTCAAGTTCAACTTGTAGGTTATTATACAAATCATTATTAATAATTCTACCGTTTTTAAAATTATCATTAAATTGAGGTAAAGAAAAACTGCCAATAATATTACCTCCATTGTGAGGAAATCGTTTTAAACCATGTTCTAAAACTGATTGACCTCCCCTTACTCCCGGAGATGTACTCAATAAGAGCATCGGTTGATCTCTCCAAACTTTACTATTAATTATTGATAACCAGTCAAAAATATTTTTAAATGCTGCAGTATAACTACCATTATGTTCTGCTAATGACAATATAAAACCATCAGCATTTTCAAAACTATCATTTAAACCAATTATTTCTTCAGGAATTCCAAAATCAATTTTATAATCAACTGAAAATATAGGTACATCAATAATACTCAAATCAATAATTTCAATATGAATACCTTCAATTAAACCTGACACGTAAATTGCCAATTGCTTATTTATTGAGTTCTTGCTGTTACTCCCCCCTATAACTATAACTTTTTTCATTTAAGATTTTATTATTTTAATGCTTTAATACGGTAATGAGAGCTGCTTTAAAATATTTTCAATATATCTTTTAAAACAATTTTATAACATTTTACTATAACTAAATAATATAAATTACAATATTATAAGGTAACAATAATACAAATTTTAAATTCATAAATATATCATTCACAAATTTTATACTATTTTGTATTTTAGCAATTGAAAAAAACAATAATATGGATATCAACTTTAATAAAAATGAAGATCACAATAAATTACTTTTATCTGAACTGTTTAAAAGATATAGAAAAGTTTCACTAGGTGGAGGCAAAAATAGAATCGAAAAATTGCATGAAAAAGGTAAAATGACCGCTCGTGAACGTATTGATTATCTTTTAGACAAACATACAGATAATATTGAAATTGGTGCTTTTGCAGGAGAAGATATGTATAAAGAACACGGTGGTTGCCCCTCTGGTGGCGTTGTTGTTAAAGTTGGTTATATATCTAAAAAACAATGTATTGTAGTTGCAAATGATGCAACTGTAAAGGCAGGAGCTTGGTTTCCAATTACAGGAAAAAAGAATTTAAGAGCTCAAGAAATTGCTATTGAGAATAATCTACCCATCATTTATTTAGTTGACAGTGCAGGTGTTTATTTACCATTGCAGGATGAAATATTTCCTGATAAAGAACATTTTGGAAGAATCTTTAGAAATAATGCTATAATGAGTAGCAAAGGTATTACACAAATTGCAGCTGTAATGGGCAGTTGTGTAGCCGGCGGTGCATATTTACCTATTATGAGTGATGAATCCATAATTGTTGATAAAACCGGAAGTATTTTTCTTGCCGGTAGTTATTTAGTAAAAGCTGCAATTGGAGAAGTTATTGATAATGAAACCCTTGGAGGTGCAATAACTCATACTGAAATCTCAGGAGTTTGTGATTATAAAGCACTTGATGATAAAGATGCACTGACAAAAATTAAAACTCTGGTCGATAAAATAGGTGATTATGAAAAAGCGGGCTTTAATCGTATCAATTCAAAAAAACCAAAAGAAGATCCAAAAGATATATATGGAATTTTACCAATTTCAAGATCTGATCAATACGAAATGAAAGATATCATTAAACGTATTGTTGACGATTCAAAATTTGAAGAATATAAAGCTGGTTTTGGTAAAACATTAATTTGTGCATATGCACGAATTGACGGATGGGCAGTTGGTATCGTTGCCAATCAAAGAAAGATAGTAAAAAATGCCAAAAAAGAAATGCAATTTGGTGGTGTGATTTATTCTGATTCTGCTGATAAGGCAACACGTTTTATCGCAAATTGTAACCAGAAAAAAATACCACTTGTATTTTTACAGGATGTAACCGGTTTTATGGTAGGCAGCAAAGCTGAACATGGTGGAATTATAAAAGATGGCGCCAAAATGGTGAATGCAGTTAGTAATTCTGTGGTGCCAAAATTTACTATTATTATTGGCAACTCTTATGGAGCAGGAAATTACGCTATGTGCGGAAAAGCCTATGACCCAAGATTGATCGTTGCATGGCCAAGTGCTGAACTGGCTGTGATGAGCGGTAAATCTGCTGCAAAAGTTTTATTGCAAATTGAAAAAGCTTCTTTACAAAAACAAGGTAAAAAAATTACTAAAAAAGATGAAGAAGAGATTTACAATAAAATAAAATCGCGTTATGATCTTCAAACTTCTCCGTATTATGCTGCCGCTCGATTATGGACAGATGGTATTATTGATCCCCTTGACACAAGAAAATGGATCTCCATGGGGATTGAAGCTGCCAATCATGCTCCAATTGAAGAAAAGTTCAATTTAGGAGTGATACAGGTTTAAAGGAAATTAATGAACGAGAGGTGGAGAGATAGGGAGATGGAGAGAAAAAACAAAATATTGTAATTAACAAACAAACGATTAAACATAATTATGGGAAGAGCATTTGAATTTAGAAAAGCTAGAAAAATGAAGCGGTGGGGTGCTATGTCTAAGACATTTACTAAGATTGGAAAAGAAATTTCAATGGCAGTAAAGGAAAGTGGACCTAACCCTGATATAAATGCAAGGCTTAGAGCAGTTATTCAGAATGCAAAAGCTGCAAATATGCCAAAAGATAATGTAGAACGCGCTATTAAAAAAGCTTCTGATAAAGATACTGCTGCTTATAAAGAAGTCATTTTTGAAGGCTATGCCCCTCACGGAATTGCTATTTTAGTTGAAACAGCAACCGATAATAATAACCGTACAGTTGCAAACGTCAGAGCTGCTTTTAACAAATGTGATGGTACTTTAGGAACTTCAGGTTCAGTGATCTTTATGTTTGATCACACTTGTAACTTTAGAGTAAAAACAGAAGATGTGAAAATGGATATGGAAGAATT
>DAOUPQ010000125.1 GCA_030626085.1 Flavobacteriia bacterium | reverse complement strand
TTCTTGCATTATTTTTTTGGTTTAATTTTTAATAAAATATCTAATATTCCCGTTAATTCAACAGCAACTTTAAAACCAACTGCGATATAAATTATTGGTATTAATCCACCACTGAGCAATGAATTTAATTTACCTACTTCGGGTATATTTCCTAAGAAGGTATTGTCAGCTATCAATCCCCATATTCCTAGAAATATAAAGGTTAAACCTGCTAAACTTTCTATCCAGGTCATTCTACTATGATTGGTATTAAAACCTTTATATGATATTAGCATGAGCAAAAAACCGGTGGCAACAATAGTACCTCCCTGAAAACCACCACCCGGAGTTAAATGACCGTGAATAAATACATAAATTCCCAATAAGGCTATAATGGGAAACAATACTCTGGCCCCTGATCTTATTATAGTTGAAGAGGGTAGGCTTAATCTTTCGGTTTCTTCTTCCTCTTCTTTTCTTCTGTATAAAACGCTGGCAATACCAGTTGAAGCTAAAAATAAAACAGTTACTTCTCCTAAAGTATCTAAGCCTCTATAATTAACTACAATTGCAGTAATAACATTTGCAACTTTAGATTTTTCTTTAGTGTTGCTTAAATAATAACCTGCAGCAGTCGGTTTTTCAGCATTTATATCACCTATTCTATTTTCTCCAAAAGGGATATTAATAAAAGTATTGGCTAAAAAATAACCTATAATAACTAATAATATGATTACTAAGACTTTTTTCATAACTATAATTTTTCTTTTTCTTTATCAATAATCTCATCTTCATCTCTTGTTGTATTTCTTATAGTAATAATAAAGATTATTGTAGTTAAAGCGATGCCAATGGCTGCTTCAGTTAGCGCCACATCCGGAGCCTGCAGTAAATAAAAGAAAAGAGATAAGATCAAACTTATAATACCTGTTCCTAAAACAGCAAAGAGTAAATCTCTATGTATAACGGAATAAATTGCGGCAGCCAATAGTAATACTGCCATTATGATAATAATGATTACTGCTATCATGAAGTATGTTTTTTAACTTGTTTTTTATAAGCCTTTTTATAGGCATCTATGCCACTTTTTAATTTTGGAGCAACACCCATTCTGTAAGTAGATCTTGCTAAAGCATGTGAACTTAAAGGATTAGCCAGGCCAATAAAAATTACAATTATAATTACTTTTACTAACCAGTCGGGTTGTATAAAACCTACACCTAAAATTGTACTCATTGCTCCTAATGTAGAGGCTTTTGTTCCGGCTTGTAATCTTGTATAAATATCTGGCATTCTATAAATACCTAAAGCACCTAAAAAAAGGAAAATCCCTCCGATGAGTATAAGTGCCATACCAATGTATTCCATAATATCTTTCATAAAGCGTTTTCTATAAACCTTGCTATTACTATTATTCCAACAAAACCTAATACTGCGTATATTAAAGCAACATCAATGTATATGTATCTTTCAAAAATTAGCGCTAATAAAACCATGGCAGAAGTTAAAATAATAGATAAAGTATCTAAAGCTACAGCTCTATCTGCGGATCTGGGTCCTTTTACAAATCGGATAAACGTTAAAACAGATCCGATTGCCATAAGTGAAAAAACGATGATATAAATAATGTTCATAATATTGTTTTTAATCTTCGTAAATCTTTAATAATATTTTTTCAAATGGTTCGGCAATTTCTTTATATACTTTTTCAGGATCATCAAATTTTACATCGATCCAGTGTATATAAAAATTATTGTTTACAACATCAATTGTTAATGTACCCGGAGTTAAGGTAATACTGTTGGCCAATACTAATCTTGCAAATCCGTTGGTAAGTTTTGTTTTAAATTTTACGATACCGGGATTGATAGGTAGATCAGGAGAAATTACTCTTCTTGCAATATCTAAATTTGATTTTATCAAAGCGATCATAAAAACAAAAAAGTATTGAACAAAATAAAGTATCTTAATTGGACTGAATATTTTAAGTCCACAACAAGAAAAAATTCTATCTGTAAAAAAAGCGAGAATCAGACTAACTATTGCGCCTGTTATCAATTCTGCGGGTTCTAATGATGTGGTAAAGGCTAACCAAATAATAAACATTACTAAGAATGTGTGGATAAATTTACCAATAGTAGATTTTCGTTTTAAAGTTGGAATATGTTTAGTAGTACTCATTACTGACCTAAAGTTTAAATTTGGCACAAAAATATTTTAATAATCTACTTTAATATATGATTTAAATCACCTTTTAAGTATCTCCATTGAAACGTGGATAAATATATTAGTTAACATGCAGTATGTTAGTATAATATATTTTGACTTTGTTGATAAACATTTGTTTTTAGTAACCATTATCACATAATTAATTTCAATTTATTTTTTTCTTTATCATGACAATTATAAATATTAGATTTGTTTAAAATTAAATTAAATGAAGATTATCTTTTTAGGTACTGGCACTTCACAAGGTATTCCGGTTATAGGATGTACGCACGAAGTATGTATATCTAAAGACACAAAAGATAAAAGATTGCGATCTTCTATTGCAATAGTACATGATGAAAACACTTATATAATTGATTGCGGGCCAGATTTTCGTCAACAAATGCTCAATCAAAAAATCACAAAGATCAGTGGCTTATTATTTACGCATTTTCATGCTGATCATACTGCGGGTTTAGATGATATCAGACCCTTTACACAGCGTTATGGAAGTTTACCCATTTTTGCTAAAAAAGATGTAATAGATAGCTTAAAAGAAAGGTTTGATTATATTTTCTCAACCATGAACAGATATGTTGGGGCTCCTAGTTTGACCATCAATGAAATTGAAAATAAACCTTTTCAAATAGATTCATTAGTAGTTATGCCAATAGAAATAGATCATGGGGGATTAAAAATATTTGGTTTCAGATTTAATAAAATGGCATACATAACCGATGCAAAGATGATTTCTGAAGAAGGAAAAAGAAAATTATTAAATTTAGATGTTTTGATAGTAAATGCTCTTAGAATTGACAGGCATCCCACTCATTTTAATTTAGAAGAAGCTCTAGAACTTGTTACAGAAGTTCAGCCTAAAAAAACATATTTAATTCATATTAGTCACAAATTAGGCTTTCATGAAGAAGTTTCAAAAATACTGCCTAAAAATGTTTTTTTAGCTTACGATGGTTTAAGCTTGGATATTTGAAGATGTTTGATATTCATCAAAAGCAATTTTTATTATCCCAAAACGATTGATTAATTATGATGATGACAACCTCCTTCACCATGATTGTGATGACAATGTTCTTCATGGTGATGATTGTGGTGGTGGTTGTTGCAGTTACCTCTTCCGTTATTCTCATTTGAAGCGGGTACAAAAGCCTCTAATGTGCCATTTATTAATTTTTCAATCGTTATTTCAGGATCTTTTTCTTTAATAATAAATGCTGCAACATTTTGTCTTGTAAAATATTCTTTGGCGCTGTTGCCCATACTGCCGGTAAGCAAAATATTAACATCAAAAAGCCAATTATTTGAATCAATATCTCGATCTTCCTGAATTGTATGTTTTAATATCTCATCTACTTGTAATTCTAATACTGTTTTATTTGTAATTTCATCATTTTCAATGGTGTAAATTAAAAAGTTTAAACATTTACCTGCATGTTTTGTAACTGTTTTTTTATTTTGTGAAGTGATAGCAACTGTTGTTTTCATTTTTTAAATTTTTTCAAAAAAACTAATATTAGCGTTTATTATTGAGGGTATTCTTTTCTTGACATAAAAAACCTCCAAACTTAAAACATTTGGAGGTTTTAAATATTTTATAAAAGTTTAAATATCTAAACTTTCGAATAATTTTTTTAACCTTGGATCAGAAGGGCGAGGTGCATCAGATTTTAGAATATTACCTTCCTTATCAATTAAAATAAATCTTGGAATACCTCTAATACCATAGCTTGTTACAAAATCAGAATTCCAATTCTTGTCTGCCATAATTTGCACACCTTGCAAGTTTTCATCTTTCACCATTTTAAGCCATTTATCTTTGTCTTCCATTTTATCAATTGACAAACTAACAAAGATGATATCTTTATTTTTATATTCATTGTCGAGTTCTTTTAAGTATGGTATCTCACGTTTACATGGAGCACACCAGGTTGCCCATACATCAACATATACATATTTTCCTTTAAGATCGTCTAAAGAAACATTTTTTCCGTTTACATCTGGATAGTTGAATTTTGGTGAAGGTGTTCCGGGCTTAAAAGCGGCCATCATCTGATGTTCTTTTTCATAATTAGTTGTAAAAAATTCAATCATTTTTTTATTATTCCCTTGTTCTTGCTTAAGCACTTCAGGTTCCAGTCCATTAGCTTCAGCATCTACCAACATTTCATCCATTTTTTTAGATATACCCATAATTTTTTTATCAAATTCAGATTTATCCAAAGTAAAATATTCTTTTATATTGTTAAGATTTTCTTCCTGAATAAATAATAATTTTTTAACTAAATATTTATTCGTACTAGAACCGTCACCATCAAATTCTATAGATTTCGGAAAATTTTGACTGTCAAATTTTAAATTTATATCATAACCATTTTTTAAATAGATAAATGATTGTTGTTTACCATCATTAAAACCATGGAAACCATCTACTATTTTTAAAGTGTCAATAAAAGTTCCGTCATCATTTACAGAGATTTCTTTTTTAAAATTTTTACCTAGAATTGTTATTACTTTAGTGGTTGGATTGATAATTTTACCACGTAGCGTTACATAATCTTTTGGTGCTTCTTCTTTACATGCCAATAGAGTGATTAGCGCCAGAAATAATACTGATATTTTTTTCATAATGATTTTAAAAATTAATTTCGGCAAATATATGATTTTACTATAAAAATCATACTAAAAGTTTGTTAAACAAATATTGTGGTGTAATTACAATGAAAAACCGTTTAAATAAAAGTGTTTAAACGGTTTTTAATATTTTTATTAAACTGATATAGTTATACTTTGAGATCAGTTAATAATTTGATAAGCTCTTTTGAAGATGGTCTTGGTGCATTTGCATTTACAATGTTACCTTCAGGATCAATTAATATAAACCGTGGTATTCCCATGATGCCGTATTCTGTAACGAAGTCCGATTTCCAATCGTTTGGAGCAAATAGCTGAACACCTTCTAATTTTTCATCTCCAACCATTTTACGCCATGCATCATAAGCCTCTTTTTTATCAATGCTCATACTTACAAATGTGATATTTTTTCCATCATATTTTTTTGTGATCTCTTTTAAATAAGGAATCTCACGTTTACATGGTCCACACCAGGTTGCCCAAACATCAATATAAACATATTTACCTTTTAGATCATCAAGTGATGTAGTACCTCCTTTATAATTCTCATAATCTACAAATTTTGGCGAAACGTTGCCTTTACTGAGCTTAATGAGTTTGTTGTATTTTTCTGTAATGTCCTTTTTATTATCTTCATCAGTTGAATTTGCCATAAATAAATCATAATATTTCTGTAATTCACCAGTATAAGAAATTCCATAAACTGCATCAGCGTAAAGAAGGGTATTTTTAATTTCTTGGGACTTAACGTTTTTTG
>DAOUPQ010000060.1 GCA_030626085.1 Flavobacteriia bacterium | reverse complement strand
GTAATTAAAAGGTCAGTTTTCGCTATTTTTTTAGTCATTTAATATTTTTAGATATTGCTTGCAAATGTATTAAATTTTAATCAATTTAGATGCGTCAATATAAACATTATATATGAATACAGTCAAACTTGATGCCATAAACTCTACAAACCAATTTTTAAAAGAACTTGTAAAAAGTAATGATGTAGATAACTGGACAGTAGTCATTACTGAATATCAAACTTCAGGGCGTGGTCAGATGCAAACAAAATGGACTTCAGAAAAAAATAAGAACTTGTTGTTTAGTGTATTGATCAGGTTTAACGAATTAAATGCCAACCATCAATTTTATATGAATTGTGCGATATCTTTAGGAATTTATAAGGCTTTAACCAAACATAAAATTGAAGGTTTAACTATAAAATGGCCAAACGACATATTGGCAGGCAATAAAAAAATAGCAGGGATATTAATAGAAAATACTTTGGTTAAAGACAGTATTAAATACACAGTTGTTGGTATAGGATTAAACGTAAATCAAACTGGATTTCCGGTTTTATTACCAAATGCAACTTCTATGAAACTATTATTGAATAAGGATTTTAACAGAGATCTTCTTTTGAAAGAAATTGTAGATAATTTAAAATACTATATCAACTTCATAGAAAAAAAAGAATTTATTTTTTTAAAAGAACAATATGAAAAAGTATTGTATAAAATTGGGATCACTCATTCTTTTGAGAGCAATAAAGGAAATACTTTTACAGCTAAAATTATAGGAATCAACCAACAAGGAAAACTACTTGTTAAACAAGATAATGAAGATATAAATGAATATAATTTCAAAGAAATAAAGTTTTTGTAAATCTTTATTTCTTTTCAATATTGCTTATTAGCGTATTGATAAATTTTTGAAGTGGACTTTTAACCATCATAGCAACCATTGGATTGAAATTACCGTCAAAAACCAATTGCACTTCACTTGAATCATCTGATTTCTCATCAATATTTGCTGTTAGCGTAAAAGGAAATTTATCACTTGCTGAGCCTAATACTATTTTTTTAGGTTCTTCTTGCTCCTGAAGTTTTAATTTTATTTCAGGCATACCTTTGAGTGCAAATTTGAAAGAATTTTCATCTGCTTCAAATTTATCAATATTTTCAGGCATAATTTGTTCGAAGTTTTCAATTTTGCTTAAATAGTCAAAAATATCCTTACTTGATTTTTTTACAGTTACTTTAGGGCTTTCTAAGTTCATAATTTAATTAATTTCCCCATTTTGAGGGGTTTTTTCTCCATTTTTTTAGAGTTTTTATATCTTTTTCGCTAATATAATTTGTATCTAAGGCTTGCTCTATTAAATTTTCGTAATCACTCAAGGTCGTTAATTCAACATTTGCTTTTTCAAAGTTCTTTTTGGCTATTTTAAATCCGTAATTAAAAATAGCTACCATTCCTTTAACATTTGCATCAGTATCTTTTAATGCTTTTACAGCATTTAAACTGCTTTTCCCGGTACTGATCAGATCTTCAACAACAACAACATTTTGACCATTGTCTAAAAAACCTTCAATTTGATTCTTTCTACCGTGTTTTTTAGGCTCGGGCCGAACATAAATAAAAGGTACACCCAATTCTTGAGCCACCAAAACACCTATTGCAATTGCACCTGTAGCAACACCGGCAATTACATCTGGTTTGCCGTGTTTTTCAAGAATAATTTTACATAAATTTTCTCTAATATAGTTGCGAATTGGCACATAAGATAAAGTAATTCTGTTGTCGCAATAGATTGGTGATTTCCAACCTGAAGCCCAAGTAAAAGGCTCATTTGGTTGAAGTTTGATCGCTTTTATCGATAAAAGCAATTCGGCAGTTTTTTTTGCTGTATTTTTGTCAAAAATCATATTGCAAATGTATAGAATTTTTAAGAACAATTGTTCAATTTTTTTAATTGATAATCTTGAATTTAAAGAACAAACCAATTTTTATATTTGGAATGATTTTGATCTACTAAAATATTTAGAGGATTGTGATTTAAAAGTTTCTTTGAGTGTTTATTTGTATCATCCTGATATAGAAATACTATGGGAAGAATTTAAAAATAAGTTTACTCTTATTGAAGCTGCAGGTGGAATTGTTTTTAATTTTCATCAAGAAATTTTATTTATTTATAGAAATGATAAATGGGATTTACCCAAAGGAAAAGTAGAGGAGAATGAATCAATTCCGGAAACTGCATTGAGAGAAGTACAAGAGGAATGTGGTATTGAAAATATTGAGATTGGAAAATTTGTGATGGGTACTTATCATATTTATTCAGAAAAGGATCTCGAGATATTAAAAATTACATATTGGTATCAGATGTATAATATTGATGATGATTCATTATTAAAACCTCAAATTGAAGAAGGTATCACCAAAGTGGTTTGGAAGGATAAAAAAAATATTAAAAAAGCTTTACAAAATACTTATCCAAATATTAAATTGTTAGTAAAAAGTATAATAAATATTACAATTTAATAAAATTACAGGAGGTTAGGATACAACAAATTAATATTCAGTAGAAAATTAATAAACTTTGCTGTAAATTAAAATACTCTATTTTAAAACCCGATAGATTGGATATTGTAAATATGCTTTCTCATTATATTTTGAATGTTTGTAGATATAATCAAGTTGTGCGTACCAATTGTTTGCAAAGTCTTTATCCTTAACCTTTAATTGTTCAAGATCAGTTTTTAATTGTTGGTTTTTATTTAATATTTCTAATGCCAGATCTTCAAAAACATAAGGCGAAAAACCTTCTTTTTTTTGTAAAATTGAATCAAAAAAATTCCAGTTAAAAAATGAATCAGGTGCTTCGGGCTCTAGAGTTTCAATTAAATATCTAAATCCTTTTTGATCAGTTGGAATATACAGATCACCTTTTTTGAATTGTTGTTGAATATTTATTTTAGTTATTTCGGTATTGTAATGGTTATAGTGTCCTTCATATGGTTTTCCAGTTGTTTTGTAATTGTCGATCTGATAAGCTTCTACATATAATAAAGTATCTTTTTTTAATGTTTGAAATTGAATTTGGTTGAGTTCTAATCGTTCAATTATTTTCCACCAACCTTGTGGAATGATATAAGCTCTGGGGATAACGATACTTTTTTTTGGTTTAAAATGATTGTAATATTTTACTGATTTTGTGAAAGGTTTATTTCTGTTGTACTTTAGACGTTTTAAGCCTGTAACCTCACTTTTTATAAAACTACCTTCATAACCTTTAAATTGTAATATTGAAGTTTGAGTGCTGTCAATTTCCCATTGAATGGGATAGGTTTTATAAGATGGAAGTTTATTGTTTGCCTGATCCCTCAATATTGCAATCTCATTACCGTTTTTATTTAAAAAATCTAATACAGTAAACATCAATTTATAAGTAGCTTCAACGCGCTGTTTGTAGGGTTTTAACATATGAGTTTCAACCATCAATCCTAAAGTATTGAAAAGTGTTGTATATCCGGTTGAGTAACGCGGATTATCAAAAAATTGTGAAAATCCACTATCGGGAACCCGATTAAAGACATTTACATAAGGTGTTATGATCAAATTATTTTTATTGAGATCTTTTTCTATTTCAGGCATCATTTTTTCGTTTAAAAATTTACCTAGTTCATCACCTAATTTATTGTGTTGTGTAAATAAATGTGTTAAAGTATATTGATAATCTGCACCATTACTAACGTGATTATCAATAAAAATATCAGGATCTACCAAATGAAAGATCTTAGTAAATGCTTTTGAATTTTTAGTATCATTTTTGATAAAATCACGGTTGAGATCAAAATTACGGTCATTCCCTCTAAAACCATAAGATTCTGGTCCGTTTTGATTAACTCTTGAATAGGAATTACGATTTAAACTACCACCAACATTGTAAATTGGAATAATACAAATCGTGATATTTAAAAATTGTTCTTTTAAGTTTTCATTTTTTACAATATCTCTAAGCATCATCATGCTGGCATCAATTCCGTCAGGTTCTCCCGGATGAATACCATTATTGATCAGAATTGTATTTTTTGTAGTTTGAGCATTCGAATTTCTATTAAAAATAACCAAATGTAGCGGTTTACCTGAATCGGTCATTCCAATTTCCCGGATGGAAATTTCAGGGTAATTATTTGCTAAATTTTTATAGAATTGAATGGTTTGCTGGTAAGTTGCAGTTCTAATTCCATTACTTTTTTCAAATTCGGTCTCAAAACCTTGAGCATTACTGTATAAAGTAAAACTCAGAAAAAAAAATATGATAAGTCTTTGCATATTATTTTATAATAACTGCCTTAGGAACCAATAAAGAAACATCACCTTTATTTTTTAAAATATCTCTTACAATACTTGAACTGATATAAGATGTATCAGCACTGGTGAGTAAAAAAACGGTTTCAATTTTCGACATTTTTCGATTGGTTTGGGCAATGGCTTTTTCAAATTCAAAGTCGGCAGGATTTCTCAAACCCCGCAATATAAAATCGATATCATTTTTTTTGCAATAATCTATTGTTAAACCTTCATAGGTATCTATCTTAATCTTTGAAATCCCTGAATATGTTTTGTTAATAAATTCTTTACGTTGCTCTAATGAGAACATATATTTTTTCGTAGAATTTGTACCTATTGCAATGATAATTTCATCAAAAAGAGGTAATGCTCTGTCTATAATGTCGGTATGCCCTAAAGTTAGTGGGTCAAATGATCCGGGAAATACTGCTCGTTTCATATTCTCAAATTTAAATTCTAAAATTAAAGATTTAAAATTAAAATAGATTAAGTTTAATAATTATTACCAATAACCATTAGTTTTTAAGCGCTATTTCAATGGAATTTCCAAATAATTCTTTTAAACTAATGCCGGCGGCTTGTGCTTGTTTAGGTAAAATACTTTCGCTTGTTATTCCCGGAACCATATTCATTTCAATAAAAAAAGGAATATCTCCAACAATAATAAAATCAGCCCTTGATAAACCACTTAAATTAAGTGATCTATAAATTTTTTCAGCAGCTTTTTTAACATTTTTTCGTTGTATTTGGGTTATTCTTGCAGGTGTTATTTCTTGAGATTTACCCAAATACTTTGCTTCAAAATCAAAAAACTCATTTTCACTTACTATTTCTGTTGTAGGTAATACTTTAATTTTATTTTGATACTGTATAATTCCAACCGAAACCTCAATACCATCTAAAAATTCTTCAACTAAGATTTCATTATCTTCCTTGAATGCTTTTTCAATTGCCGGAATCAATTCTTCAAGAGTATGAACTTTAGATATTCCAAAACTTGAACCTCCATGATTAGGTTTGACAAAACAAGGCAATCCTACTTTGTTTAAAATTTTATTGATATCAAAAATATCACCTTTGTTGATATAATACGAATTGGCAACTTTAATTCCATATGGTTTTACAAAACTTAATGTATCACGTTTATTAAAAGTTACTGCCATTTGATAAAAAGGAGCGGAGGTATGTTTTAATCCCAGTAATTCAAGATATGCTAAGATTGTACCATCTTCTCCTGGATGACCATGAATTGCATTGAAAATACATTCGAATTTAATATTAGATTCGTTTACAGTTGTAGTAAAATCCTGAATATTTATTGGATGCTCGATATTGTTTTCGTCAACATAGACCCATTTATCTCTTAAAATCAGAACTTTAAATAAGTTATATTTTTCTTTATCCAAACTATTGTAAACCACATTGCCACTTTGCAGTGATATTTCAACTTCACTGGAATATCCTCCCATAATAATGGCAATATTTTTTTTCATTTGATTTAATTTTCTGATAACACAAACATACAAAAAAAGATGAAAAGATTTTCCCTTTTTTACTGTAACAAATATGTACTTTCGAGCGTCTATTAAAGAAATAGTTTGACTACTAATATTATAGTATAATTCAGAAAATTTATTTAAATGTTCGATTTCGATCGCTGGCAGGAAATATTTGACTCAATACGCAATAATAAGTTGCGTACTTTTTTAACCGGACTATCGGTTGCATCAGGAATATTTATATTGGTCATTTTATTAGGCTTTGGTCAGGGAATGGAAAACGGTATCCGTAAAGAATTTGAAGCAGATGCAACAAACCGTATCTGGATATGGACACAAGTGACTACTAAAGAATTTAAAGGTTTGAATCCCGGAAGACGAATTGAATTACAAAATGCTAATTACGATCATATAACATCAGTTTATATTGATAAATTAGAAAGTAGATCGGGTTTATTTAGAGTACGAGGTGGTACAATTAATTACAAAGAAGAATCAGGAGCATATAGCATTCAAGGTGTGAGTCCTGAGTATCAGAAAATTGAGAATCAAAAAATGGTAAGTGGACGCTATTTGAATTATGCTGATATAGATAATCGCAATAAGGTTGTAGTTATAAGTGGCAAGGTCAAACGCGAATTGATGAAAAATGTTGAGAATCCTTTAAATGAATATCTTAAGATTTCCGGAATAAATTTTAAAATTATTGGAGTTTATACAGATGAGGGAGGTGAACGAGAAGAAAACAGGATTTTTGTACCATTAACTACTGCTCAATTTGTTTTTAACGGTTCCAATAAAATTGCTAATATGGGTTTTACACTTCAACCTGAAGAGAGTTTTGAAAAAGCCCTTGAAGTTTCTAAAAAATTTACAGCAGAGGTTAAGCAATACTTACAACAATCACATACTGTTTCTCCAGAAGATAATAGTGCAATAAATGTACATAATATGCTTGATGAAGCCAAACGTTTTTATACTTTAACGGATAATATAGCTTTCTTTTTCTGGTTTGTTGGTATTTGTACAATTATAGCAGGAGTTGTTGGTGTAAGTAATATTATGCTGATCATTGTAAAAGAACGCACACGTGAAATTGGTATAAGAAAAGCATTAGGAGCTAAACCTTGGTCTATTATTGGAATGATATTACAAGAATCAGTTTTTGTAACTGCAGTTTCTGGATTTGCAGGATTGATTTTTAGTATGGGGCTTCTTGAAATTGTTGGTCCAAATATTGAAGTAGATTATATTTTAAATCCTTCTGTAAACTTTACAATGGCAATTTCTATGGTTTTTTTGTTGATAATAGCTGGAGTTTTGGCAGGTTTTTTTCCGGCTTGGCGTGCAGCAAACATTCAGCCAATTAAAGCTCTAAGTGACGAATAAATAAAAAAATATGTTTAGCAGAGACCGTTGGAATGAAATATTAGAAGCACTTACCAGTAATTGGTTAAGAACTCTGTTGACTGCATTTGGTGTTTTTTGGGGTATTTTTATTCTGATCCTGTTACTTGCTGCTGGTAAAGGACTTGAAAATGGAATAAAGCAGGATTTTGGTGATATAGCTACAAATACCATGTTTATGTGGACACGTACAGTTACAAAACCTTATCAGGGAATGCCTAAAGGGCGACGTTATAGTTATCGTTTAAGTGATGTGGAAGATATAAGAGAGAATATACCCAATTTGAGATTTATTTCTCCTCGTAATCAGCTTGGTGGATTTAATGGTAATAACAATGTTGTAAGAGGTCTAAAAACAGGGGCCTTTAATGTATATGGAGATTATCCTGAAATAATTAAACAGGAACCTATGGATATTACTTCTGGTAGATTTATAAATTACGGTGATATCAATGAAAGAAGAAAAATTGCAATTATTGGTGAAGGTGTTAGAAGTAGTTTGTATGATAAAGGAGAAGAAGTCATAGGTACTTATATTAAAATTCAAGGAGTTAATTTTAAGGTTATTGGTACTTATAAGAAAAAAAGCTCTGGAGGTGATAATGAAGAAGGTCAAAAAGAAATTTTTGTTCCATTTACTTCTTTTTCGCAAGCTTTTAATATGGCCGATAGAGTTGGTTGGATGGCAATAACAGCTAATGATGGTACACCAATTACAAAAATCAAACAAAACATATTTGATATCGTTAAAAAGAATCATAAAATTCATCCGGATGATGAAAGAGCAGTTGGTTTTTTTGATCTTTTTGAACAATTCAATAGAGTAGAAAGTTTATTTATGGCAATACGAGTGATTGCCTATTTTGTAGGAATTTTAGTTTTATTATCAGGTGTTATTGGTGTTAGCAATATCATGTTAATTGTAGTAAAAGAGCGAACAAAAGAAATTGGAATAAGAAGGGCTTTAGGTGCCTCTCCGGCTATAATAAGAAGTCAGATTTTAACTGAATCTGTTTTTTTAACCATTATTTCGGGTATGGGAGGAATCGTTTTAGGAGCTTTTTTAATATATATAGTTAACTATATTTTAGATTTAAGCGGACCGATAGACATGTTTCTAAACCCAAGTGTAAATCTGGGTGTTATAACAGCCGCTTTAGCTATTTTAATAATTTCGGGTTTATTTGCCGGTTTAATTCCTGCTCAAAATGCAATACGAGTAAAACCAATAGATGCTCTTAGAACAGAATAACATTAATTTAAAAAATACATTTACAAATGAAGAAGTCAGTAATAATTTTTAGTTTAATTTTTATAGCGGTTACTTTTATAGGAGCGATGTATTATTTGTATACAAAGAATGCTCAAGATCCGGTTGTTTATAAAACTGAAAAACCTTCAAAGCAAACTATTATAAAACAAACTGTTGCCACAGGTAGTATTCTTCCTTTAGAAGAAGTGTTTATTAAACCCAATATTTCAGGAGTTATTGAAGAGATCTATGTGGAAGGTGGAGATATCTTAAAAGCAAATGATCTGATTGCCAAAATTAGAGTAATTCCTAATTTATCGGCTTTAAATAGTGCTAAGAATAACATTCAAAAAGCTAAGATTTCTTTAGATGATGAGAAGAGAAATTATGATCGTCAAAAAAGTTTATTCGATAAAGGAGTAATTTCCAGACAAGATATTGAAAAGGTAGAAGTTGCTTATAAACAAGCTTTACAAGCTTATAATGCAGCCAATCAAAACTATGATATTGTAAAAACAGGATCTACTCGTGGTTTGGGAAGTTCGGCCAATACTTTGATAAGATCAACTGTTAATGGAATGGTTTTAGATGTGCCTGTTGAGGTTGGTAATCAAGTAATTGAATCAAATACTTTTAATGAAGGAACAACTATTGCTGCCTTGGCAGATGTAAATAATTTAATATTTGAAGGTAAGGTTGACGAATCGGAAGTTGGTAAAATTAAAGAAGGACTCCCTTTAGATATTACTGTTGGAGCAATTGAAAATAAAACTTTTAATGCAGTATTAGATTATATTGCACCTAAAGGAAAATTAGAAAACGGAGCCATTCAATTCGAAATAAAAGGAACACTAACAAAACAAGATACTACGTTTATAAGAGTTGGTCTAAGTGCAAATGCTTCAATTATTTTGGCAAGAGCAGATAGTGTTTTATCGATTAAGGAAGCCTTGGTTCAATTTGATCCTAAAACTAAAGCACCTTTTGTAGAAGTGAAAACCGGAGAACAACAATTTGAAAGAAGGGATGTTGAGTTGGGCGTTAGTGATGGTATTAACGTACAAGTGAAGGATGGAATATCTTTAGATGACGAGATCAAAGTTTGGAATATCATTAAACCTATAGGAGGTAATAATTAGATTTTTTTACTTGGTTTACTGATTGTTTTTTCTATAAATATAGATAGTCAAACTAGAAGCTATTATAAATGAAGGTATAAAAATACATCAATAACAGTTTTTCTTCATACTATTTCGTAATAACCAAAAACGATTCCTATCAATAATAATAAACTAAACAGGAATAGAATAAGATTTATTTTTTTATTTTCCACAATGAATATATTTTCTGACTAGTATGTTAAAAGCAGCAAAATATTTTTTATTTGGCTATAACTTTCAATATAAACATATGGAAAACTCAAAATTACAAACCATATATGTTTAGTTAAACTAAAAAAAATTATCTTTGGAAATTAAAATAATTCTATGGGATTTTTTCAATACATAAAAAGTAAAGAATTTTTAGTTACGATCATTTCAATTTTTGCAATCATATTTTTATTAATATTTGGTTTGGGTAGTTGGCTTAATCATTACACGCATCACAATGAGAAAATTGAAGTTCCAAATCTTGAAAAGATGTCGTTATTTGAAACGAAAAGAGAGCTGTAT
>DAOUPQ010000038.1 GCA_030626085.1 Flavobacteriia bacterium | reverse complement strand
TTCTATTTTTGCAATACCAATTTTTGCCTCAGTTACGTAGTTAAAAGGAAATGGGGCATCCGTTAATTTTACAGTTAATGTTCCATGACTTGATTCAATGCTGTCATCATCACAAGATGTAAATACAACAATTAACAAAGCAACAAATAATACTTTTTTTAATACCTTTTTCATTTTAAAATAATGGAAGATTAATAATTAATTTTTAATTTATTGATTCAAGCACCAAACTTACATTAATACTTTCTTTTTAAAAGTAACAAATGAGGCTTATTTAAAATAATTCTAAATAAGTGATTTTTGTAATATCTTATTTAAAGAATTAGAAAAGATTTTGGTCATAATTTAATTCATTTAACAAAAATATTTGCAATTATTCTATATTTGCAAAATCAAAAATATTAAGATCTATGGAATTTAATTTAAAAGAAATATTGACTGCAACAATGATATTATTTGCAGTTATTGATATCATTGGTAGTATTCCAATAATTATTGAACTTCGTAATAAAGTAGGTCATATACAATCAGAAAAGGCATCAATTGTTGCTATGGTGATTATGGTTTTATTTCTTTTCATAGGAGAAAAAATATTACATTTAATTGGTATTGATGTCAATTCATTTGCTGTTGCAGGTTCGTTTGTTTTATTATTTTTAGCTTTGGAAATGATCTTAGGAATTCAATTGTACAAAGATGAAGCGCCTGAAACTGCCAGTGTAGTTCCTCTGGCTTTCCCTTTGATAGCCGGTGCCGGTAGTTTAACAACAATATTATCTCTTAAAGCTGAATTTGAAACAATTAATATTGCTATTGCAATTGTTATTAATTTGTTATTTGTTTATATTGTATTAAAGTTTTCTGATAAAATTGAAAAAGTTATTGGAAAAGCAGGAATTGAAGTTCTAAGAAAGATTTTTGGTGTTGTGCTCTTGGCAATAGCGGTAAAATTATTTGCTTCAAATATTCAAGGGTTATTTAACTAAAAGCTTATAACGTAGTTATATATTTTTTGATTACTATGATATTTTCTCTTAGAAATTATTGAGGTATAGGGAAACCATTTTTCTCAATTTCCATAACTTTTTCTAACATTATATCATCCTGATTAATTACTTTAAAATAATCACTGGTATCAAATAGTTGTTGTGCAAACAGTGTCTTTAAATATATTTTAAGATTTTCCTCTTGATCTTTGGCTTTTACTTGATGAAAATCATTTGAGATACTTTTTAAGTAAGCATTGTATATTTTATTATCACTATCAAAATTCTGATCAAATTCATCAAAGGAAATTTCTTTAAAATCTATCCTGTGTGAATCAAAATAATCAAAAACAAAATCATTGATTTTTCTATAGTGAAATCTGTTCAAAAATAGCGTTGTGTCCAAAGGCACAAATACATCCGGAATTATACCTCCACCTCCATAAACTACCTTACCTTTTGGGGTAATATATTTTAAAGAATCATTTACTTTGATACTATCTGCATTCACTAACTCACCATCAAAATATCGTTTTTCATTATCATTAAAATAATCTTTATTTCCGTTGTGGTCATATGGTTTTTGAATTGATCTGCCTGTTGGTGTATAATATCGAGAAACTGTTAAGCGAACAGCCGAACCATCACCCAGATCCATTTCTTGTTGCACCAACCCTTTTCTAAAAGAACGTCTACCTATGATAATTCCTTTATCATTATCCTGTAATGCACCGGCAAGAATCTCACTGGCTGAAGCTGAACCTCCATCGATCAAAACGTAAATGCTGCCATTTTCAAAATCTCCTTTTGCAGTTGCAAATGATTTATCAATTTGATTTCGCTTATTTTTTGTAAAAACTATCAGTTTATCATCTTCTAGAAACTCATCAATTATTTGAGTTGCAACTTGTAAAAATCCACCGGGGTTTTGACGTAGATCCAATACTAATTTTTGCATACCTTTTTTTAATAAATCATCTAATGCCGTTTTAAATTCATCATAGGTTGTAGCAGCAAATTTGTTGATCTTTATATAACCCAAACTATCATTGATCATATAAGAAGCATCTAAACTTTCAATAAGTACTTCACCTCGATTTATTGTAAATGGAATTTCTTTATTTTCCGATTTACGGTAAACAATAATATCAACAGGTGTGTTAGGTTCTCCTTTTAATTTACTGATAATATAATCACTGTTTAAATTCTTACCGTATAAAGTATCATTATTAGCAATTAAAATACGGTCACCATCTTGAATTCCTACTTTTTCGCTTGGTCCATTTTTTAATACTTTTATAACGGTAAGTGAATCTTTATACATTCTAAACTGAATGCCTATACCAACAAATTTACCATTCATAGTTTCAGTGATTCTGTCGTGTTCTTTTGGTGGGATATAAACAGAATGAGGATCTAATTTTCCTAAAATATCTCTAATAGCACCATCTAGTAAACTATCCGTATCAACCTCATCAACATAATCATATTGAATATAATTGATCAATCGTTTGATCTTCTTTTCTTTGGTATTGCCTCCAAAAAACTTAACTGTACTTTTTTTATAATTTAAAGTACTGCCAATAATAATTCCCAATACTACTGCCAATGACAAAAATAATGGAAGGTATATTTTTGTTTTTTTATTCATTATCATCTAATTGAACCAATTCAATATCTGCTTTTTCTAAAAATTCTAATCCTGAAATATCACTGTATACCTTTGAATAAACTACTTTTTTAATTCCTGATTGATGTATTAATTTACAACATTCTTTACAGGGTGATAAAGTTAAATACAAAGTAGATCCTTCACATGATTGAGTTGAGCTGGCAACTTTTAAAATTGCGTTTGCTTCAGCATGTAAAACGTGCCATTTTGTTGTTCCTGCTTCATCTTCACAAGTATTATCAAATCCGCTTGGGGTACCGTTATATCCATCAGATATTATCATTTTATCTTTTACAATAATTGCGCCAACCTGTTTGCGTTTACAATACGATAGTTTTGCCCACTCTTTAGCCATTCTCATATAGGCTAAATCATATCGCAATTGTTTTTTCTTATCCATACCTCGGTTTTTCTCTTATAGGACACGAAATTAAGTGAAATATTTCGAAAATTGATGTTAAACTTTTACCAAATAAATCTTTCTGCCATCATCGGAATTGTTATTCCGGCAACAGCCGAAGAAATTATAAGTATCCAATCACGTTTGTTTACTTTAAAAATTGTTTGAAAAACAAAACCCAAAAGAAGTACAATAAAAACAATAATAATTTGTGCTAATTCAATGCCAAAAGCAAATTCAATTAATGGTAATAATTTTGATTCGTCTTTATCTATTAGAATTTTAAAATAGTTTGAAAATCCTAATCCGTGGATTAATCCAAAGAAAAAAGCAATAAAATAATTAAATCTGCTTTCATTATTATTATTTAATCTCCTTGAAAAATATACATTGACCATCGCAGTTAAAAAAATGGTTAAGGGAATTAAAAATTCAACAATATCACTTTTAACTTTTAGTACGCCATAAGCAGATAAAGCCAATGTTAAAGTATGCCCGATTGTAAAAAAAGTAACCATCCAGAGTATTTTTTTCCAATCTTTAAAAACAAAAATAACAACCAGAACAATTAAAAATAAGATATGATCATAGGCCTTTAGATCAAGTACATGATTTAAACCAATCTGATTATAAAATATAAAATCATCCATAAATTAGTATTTGATCTTTTTAAAAATATCCCATAGAACAACACCACAACTTACCGATATATTTAATGAATGTTTGGTGCCAAATTGCGGAATCTCAACACATTGATCTGAAGCAGAAACTACTTCTTGCTGTACACCTTTTACTTCATTGCCAAATATTACAGCATATTTTTGATTATTATTTACTTTAAAATTTTGCAATTTTATACTGTTTTCAGCCTGCTCAATAGCAATGACTTTAATCTTTTTTTCTTTTAATCTTTTAATCAGTAAAAGTGTATCTTCCTTATATTCCCAATCAACGGAATCTGTAGCGCCCAAAGCTGTTTTATGAATTTCTTTATGTGGTGGTCTTGCGGTAATTCCGCATAGATATATTTTTTCTATTAAAAAAGCATCCGATGTTCTAAAGACCGAACCGATATTATTTAAACTCCTGATATTATCTAAAATCACAATCAGTGGAATTTTAGCAACCTTCTTAAATTCCTCAACATTTAATCTTCCCAGTTCACTATTTTTTAATTTTCGCATTTTATCTCATTTCTATCCATAACAAAGTAAAAAGAAAATTTTGATTAAAGTAAAAAATATTTTATTTTTATAATTATTGGACAAGTTTGCAATTAAAATGCAAATTTGTCCAATAATTGTTTATATTTGTATTATGATATATCGAATCTTACAACAAAAACTACTGGAAATATCAGCATATTACCCCGTTGTTACGGTTACTGGTCCTAGACAATCGGGTAAAACTACGTTGATAAAAAAAGTTTTTTCAAAATTACCTTATGTATTATTAGAAACACCAAATATAAAAGAAAGAGCTATAGAAGATCCAAAAGGGTTTTTAGCTAAGTTCCCAAAAGGAGCAATATTAGATGAGGTTCAAAATGTCCCAAAATTGTTTTCATTTATCCAAGGTATTGTTGATGATAACAACAATATAAAATTTATTTTATCCGGTTCTCAAAATTTTTTACTGCTCGATAGAATAACCCAGACTTTAGCAGGAAGAACAGCAGTTTTAAAACTTTTACCTTTTTCTTTAGAAGAACTAAAACCTACAAAATTTAAAATAAAAAATAGTTTTGAATATATTTTTAAAGGATCATACCCAAGGATATATGATAAAAATATTCCTGTTGAGATTTTTTATTCAGATTATATACAAACCTATGTTGAAAGAGATGTAAGAACAATAAAAAATATCGGAAATTTAAGTACTTTTAACAGGTTTTTACAATTATGCGCTGGTAGAATAGGTCAAATATTAAATTTAGATTCATTAGCGACAGATACAGGGGTTACTTTAAATACTGTCAAAAGTTGGTTATCCATATTAGAGGCAAGTTATATAGTATATCTTCTACAACCTCATCATAAAAATTTTAATAAACGCTTAGTAAAAAGACCTAAAATTTATTTTTATGATACAGGATTAGCTTGTAATTTATTGCGAATAAAATCGGTTGAACAATTAGAAATACACCATATTAGAGGGAATCTTTTTGAAAATTTTATTTTAACCGAACTATTAAAATCTAAGTTAAATAATGCCCAAATACCCAATTTTTATTTTTGGAGAGATAAACACGGAAAAGAAATAGATTGCATTATTGAAACCGCAGAAAAACTAATACCAATAGAAATAAAATCTAGTAAAACTTATACAAAAGATTTTTTTAAAAATTTAAACTACTGGAATAAATTATCAAAAAGTAAAACAAATAATACTTACTTAGTTTATAATGGTGATGATGATGATAAATTGCCTAACGGAAACCTAATTGGTTGGAATAGCTTAAATAAAATTCCTTTAGAATAATCAAATTAATATTCTCTTTTAAATTATGTCTTTTTGAGTTACCATATCAAAAGTTATTTTATTGGGTATTGAAAATGATAAATTAATTTTAATAGTTATGATAGAGTAAGTTCAGATTTATCACTCTCAATGTTAGAATAAGTTTTTTGTGAAAATATAAAATAATCTATTTCCTATAAATCTCTCTCGGATAATCCAATATATTAACCTTTTTACCTTGTAATTCTCTAAGAGCATCTTTAGCGATCCATTGTGCAGATTTAGAATTTTGTTTTAAAATTTCAGTAGCTGTTTTAATTGCTTTTTGATGTAGATCTATATTTCTTTTACCAATTTGTCGCAATGCCCAATTCACTGCTTTTTTAACATATATTCTATCATCATTAGCATTGGAAACAATTATTGGGAAAAATTTTTCAAAAACTTCATTGGGTGCCTTTTTATCTGCAAAACCATAGGTTGCCATTAAAACAAAGCCTGCTCTCTTTTCAAATTCGTTTTTATGCTTACTCCATGCTATTGCTTTTTCTACCGCTAAAGGATGAAATTTAAATAATTGCATACAAAAAGAGTTGCAAATTTCCCAGGTATCAAAATGTTTACTCCATTTATCCATTAACTCTTCTGTGATCTCTTTTGACTTACAAATTTTAGCACATAACAATTGTGCATCATATATTCCTGTATCATATAATTGAATTCCTAATTCTGTGTTTTTACCTATTTTCTTCGCTAATATTGAAAGGTCTTTTTGATAAACTCCCCACGAATTTTCACTTATAATTCCAAATTTCTTTGCTTTAAATTCCATTATTTCAGGATTAGAAATTAATTTTAATTTGTTAAGTATTTCGTTTAATTGCATTTTCATTTTACCTTTAATATTATATCTTTGTCATTAGAGGGTTTGTTGACCGAATAACTACAAATTTAATATAAAAAACACCTAAAATTGGCTAAGTCAAAAATAAAAAAAGTTACACCGCTAATGCAGCAATACAATAATATCAAGATGAAATATCCTGATGCTATGTTGTTATTTAGGGTTGGTGATTTTTATGAAACTTTTGGATTGGATGCTAAAAAAGCCGCAAAAATTTTGGGTATTGTATTAACCAAAAGAGGCGCGGGTAGTGAAAGTGAAACTGCTTTGGCGGGTTTTCCTCATCATTCACTTAATACTTATTTACCTAAGCTTGTTAAAGCCGGATTACGTGTTGCTATTTGTGATCAATTGGAAGATCCCAAAATGACCAAAACCATCGTTAAACGTGGTGTAACCGAATTAGTTACACCGGGTGTTGCTCTAAATGATGAAGTTTTACAAGCCAAAACAAATAATTTTTTAGCAGCAGTGCATTTTGGTAAAAAACTCATTGGTATTTCATTTTTAGACATCTCTACCGGAGAATTTTTAACAGCGCAGGGTGATGCTGAGCATGTTGATAAATTACTTCAAAATTTTAATCCGAGTGAGATCTTAGTTCAAAAACAAAATAAAAATAAGTTTAATGAGCTTTTTGGCGAGCAATATTATACATTTTATTTAGAGGATTGGATCTTCCAAACTGATTATGCCAATGAAGGTCTAAATAACCATTTTAATGTTAAATCTTTAAAAGGGTTTGGTATAGATGATCTTAAAGAAGGAATTATTTCAGCAGGAGCTATCTTATTTTATTTATCAGAAACACAACACCATAAATTAAAACATATTACTCATATTCAACGAATAATCGAAGATAATTATGTGTGGATGGACAGGTTTACTATTCGTAATTTAGAGTTGTATTATTCTTCTGCAACTAATGCTGTAACTCTTTTAGATGTTATTGATAAAACCATTTCACCAATGGGTGGAAGGTTGCTCAAACGCTGGTTAGCTCTACCTTTAAAGAATATAAAAGAAATTCAAAACCGTCATGAAGTTGTAAAATATTTTATAGAAAATGATAAAATATTTGATGAGATCACAAACCAGATCAATCAAATAAGTGATATTGAACGGCTTATTTCAAAAATTGCAACCGGCAAGATTAATCCACGAGAAGTGGTCTTGTTAAAAAATTCATTAAATGCTATTGTTCCCATTAAAGAACTCGCTGAAAATAGTAAAAATAAATCATTACAACAACTTGGTAAACAAATAGATAACTGTTTAATATTAAGAGAAAAAATATTAAAAACAATCAATGAAGATGCACCTGTAAACCTTAATAAAGGCAATGTAGTTGCTAATGGAATTTCAGATGAACTGGATGAATTACGAGCAATTTCAACTTCAGGGAAAAATTATTTAAACAAAATGCTGGAACGTGAAACCGAGAGAACCGGTATCAGTTCATTAAAAATTGCTTTCAATAATGTGTTTGGCTATTATATTGAAGTTAGAAATACGCATAAAGACAAAGTGCCCGAAGAATGGATTCGCAAACAAACTTTGGTATCAGCTGAAAGATATATAACCGAAGAATTAAAAGAATACGAAACCAAAATATTAGGTGCTCAGGAAAAAATTGGACAACTAGAACAAACGCTTTTTAATGAACTTTTACAGTTTATGTTAAACTATATTTCTCCGGTTCAAAAAAATGCACAAATCATAGCTCAAATTGATTGCTTGAGCTCATTTTCTAAAAATGCTATTGATAATAATTATATAAGACCCTTATTAGATGATAGTACCGATCTGGAAATAAAAAATGGCAGACATCCTGTAATTGAAAAACAATTGCCCACCGGTGAAGAATACATTGCCAACGATTTGGTTTTGAATAGAAATCAGCAACAAATCATTATGATCACCGGGCCAAATATGAGTGGTAAATCGGCTATTTTAAGGCAAACCGCACTTATTGTTCTGTTGGCTCAAATGGGTAGTTATATTCCGGCTCAAAATGCCAGAATTGGTATTGTTGATAAAATATTTACACGTGTTGGTGCGAGCGATAATATTTCTATGGGTGAATCTACTTTTATGGTAGAAATGAATGAAACATCAAATATTTTGAATAATCTATCTGAACGAAGTTTGATCTTATTAGATGAAATTGGTAGGGGAACAAGTACTTATGACGGGATTTCAATAGCCTGGGCTATAGCTGAATACATTCATGAACATCCTACAAAAGCTAAAACACTATTCGCTACGCACTATCATGAGCTCAATGATATGACCGAAACTTTTGAACGTATTAAAAACTTTAATGTTTCAGTAAAGGAATTAAAAGACAAAGTAATTTTCTTACGCAAATTGGTTTCCGGAGGTAGTAAACACAGTTTTGGTATTTATGTTGCAAAACTAGCAGGTATGCCAACACCTGTAATTCATCGTGCCAATAAAATGTTAAAACGCCTAGAAAAAAGTCATGCCTCTGAAGATATGCAAGAAAAGCTCAAACATGCCAGCGAAGAAAACATGCAATTGAGTTTCTTTAAATTAGATGATCCTTTGTTAGAAGAAATTAAAGAAGAAATTCTTACTACTAATATTGATACTTTAACCCCTATTGAGGCCTTGATGAAATTGAATGAGATTAAGAGGATGCTTAATAAAAAACATTAAACCTCAGGACGACCCTGAATCTAATAATAAGAATCAACCCAAGGGCCTGAGTATAATGCTTTTGGCTTGACAGATTAAACCAAGATCCCGCTTAATGCTGAAACAAGTTCATCACAGGTAGCGGGATTAGTTCAACTAACTATTTTGAATACACCTTATGGGCTTTTCAAAATAGAGTTTCACTAATAAAAAATAAATTTTAAAAGCATTTTTAAATTAATTCATTTTCAAATTAGCTAATTATACTATCTTTGTAATCTAAATTAATATAAATGTTTCTATTCATAAGCGGAGCCGAAATACTAATCATCCTTGTGATTGTGGTGATGCTCTTTGGTGCTGATAAGATTCCTGAAATTGCCCGAGGTCTGGGTAAAGGTATGCAACAGTTAAAGAATGCCACCAATGAGGTTAAAAAAGAAATCGTTGAAAGTGGTTTAGATAAAGATATTGATACAAAGTTTACGCGTGATATTCAAAAAGAAGTAACCAAAATTAAAAATAAGGTTCAAGATAATATTGATGATATCACAGGGCCTATAAAACGAAATTTATAATTTGACCTTCCTCGAAAAAATTATTCAAAGCGATAAAGAACTATTTATTTATCTAAATTCGTTAGGAAATGAAAATTGGGATACTTTTTGGTTGGCCATCACAAATACACTTAGCTGGATACCTTTATTTTTACTGTTTTTATACCTGATCTTTAAAGTTTTTGGTTGGAAAAAAGGGCTTGTGTTTTTACTGTTAACAGCAATTCTGGTTGCATTTTCAGATCAGTTTGCTAATTTAATTAAAAACACTTTTGAGCGTTTACGCCCTCTTAAAGACCCTTCAATAAATCAATATATTCGCATTTTAAAAAATAGTGGTGGTTATAGCTTTTATTCGGCACATGCCGGTACATCTACTGCAGTAACTACATTTATATACCTTACACTAAAAAAGAAATACAATTACACCTATTTATTTTTTATCTGGCCTGTTCTATTTGCATATAGCCGTATTTATGTAGGTGTACACTTCCCTACTGATATAGTAATAGGCGCTTTTGTGGGTTTTCTTATCGGAATAATTTATTACAAGTTTAGTTTAATTGTATTAAAACGATTTAACTAATTTGTCTCTATCTTAAAATAATAAAAAACATTTCCATTATATGATAAATGTTATGTAATTATTATTACATAACATTTAATTTTATCCAAAATTTAAAATGATTACAATTATGAAAAAATTATTCACTTTTATTATTATGTTTTTTGTATTTACCGGATATCATTCTGTAAATTCTCAAAATTTATCACCCTTTATTAAAGTTGGAGTTTCCAATGATAATCTTCAGAACACTGCTGAAAAAGTTAAATCTGCCTTAAATGATAAAGGATTTGATATTATTGGTGCTTACAATCCGGAAAGTAAATCCAATATGTTGGTTCTTGTTTATTCAAGAAAAGATCTACAAACAACTGTTTTACAAGTAAAAGATCGCGGTGCTCTTGCTGCTGCCTTAAAAGTTGGTCTAAAAGCAAATGGCAACAGTACTACAATTAGTTACTTAAACCCTCCTTACCTGTTTAACGCTTATTTACGAGATGATTATTCAAAACATAAGTCTGCTTTACAAAAAGTTGCTGACGACGTAAAATCGGCTTTATCTCCTTTGGGAAGTGAAAACAAACCTTTTGGTGGATCTCTATCAGAAAGTAGATTGAAAAAATATCAATACAAAATGATGATGCCCTATTTTACTGATCCTGTAACTTTAAAAAAGTTCAGTTCGTTTGAAGAAGGTATTAAAACAATTGAAAAGAATCTTGCAGCTAAAAAAGGAAATACAAAATTAGTTTATAAATTAAAATTTACTTCAAATAAAGTTGCTGTTTATGGAGTTGGTTTATCAGATAAAGAAAGTGGTGAAAATTTCTTTTTACCTATCATAGGTGAAGATCACTTTGCTGCCCTGCCCTATGAAATTATTTTACAAGGAAATACTGCAACCATGCTACACGGTCGTTATAGAATTGCTTTACATTGGCCTGAATTAACTATGGGTACATTTATGAAAATAATGAGTACGCCTGGTTATATTGAAGATATGCTTGAGGATCTATGTGAATAACTAAGATTACTGAGTTTATATATAAACGGGGCGACTTTACAGTCGCCCCGTTTATATTTTATATTACTACTGCATCCTTAATTGCTTTTTCTGTTTTTAAAAACAATTCTTCAAAAGGCATCGAATCACTTTTAATGGGTTCATGAACTTCAAAAATAAGTTTTACACCAATTCCCAAAGGAAAATTACCATGTCTTAATAATTTCCACGAATTATTAATGGTAATAGGTACAACATAGGATGAAGGTGCATATTTAACCATCATTTTAAGTCCGTTTTGAGAAAATCGTTTTGGTGCTCCATTCTTACTTCTGGTTCCTTCCGGAAAAATAACGGCCGAACGATTGTTTTCTTCTAAATATTTTCCAAATTCCATTATAGCCGGAATGGATTGTTTTGGGTTTTTTCGATCGATCAATACCGAGCCTCCATGGCGTAAATTATAAGAAATACTGGGTATTCCTTTTCCCAATTCTATTTTTGAAACATACTTGGGATGATATTTTCGCATAAAACACCCTATACCCGTTATATCATGCATACTTTGGTGATTAGATACAATAATCAATGGCACTCCTTCTGGTATTTTTTGATTGTTAATGAACTTAATACGAGTTCTTAAAGCATACAAACTTCTCATTAAAAAACAACTCAGATAATCAACCGATCTTTTATGTGCTGAATACCCACCCAATTTTAAACTCAACCATTGAATAGGTTGAAAAACAATTAATATCAAACTATAAATAAAGTAAAAGATTATCGATAAAGGATAAGATAAAAGTTTTTTAATAATGGTCATTATAATTTAATTTATCGAAGAATTAATAAGTGAACACTTCAAACTTATCTAGAAACACTGTCCCCATGGAATTCTACTCAAAACCAACAATAAAGCTATACCGTAATAAATTGCTATAGTTTTAAACAAACCTTTATCTGTTGATTTATTTTTAAGTTTTTTAAATCCAATGGTTACTAATACAGCAGCTATGATCATCATTAAAGGATGTTCTACTATGAAAAGTCTGGCTTCTGTATTTTTCATAACTGCACCCATACCATTATCTTTTAAAAAGGTAAAATGTGCCGAACCAAAAAGAACGATAAATCCCAGTATTAATTGTATATGCGTTACAATTAAAGTAAAAAGAGGAATACGAAGGTCTTTTTCTCCAAAACCTTTATTTGATTTAAGGCTGATGATTGCATTTACAACAGCTATTACCAGCATAAGTAAAGTGAGAATCGCCCAAAAAGAATGTAACATTTTAATCATGA
>DAOUPQ010000111.1 GCA_030626085.1 Flavobacteriia bacterium | reverse complement strand
ATCAACCAATTGTTGCCGCGCCTGCTTATATTGGTGCTATAATGATATTTTTATTTGTGTTAGGGATCTTTTTGGTAAAGGGAAAGCTAAAAAAATGGTTGGTAGCTGCTACTATTTTCTCAATTTTATTGAGTTGGGGAAAGAATTTTGGTTTTTTAACAGACATGTTTATTGATTATGTTCCGCTTTACAATAAATTCAGAGCGGTTTCTTCCATTCAGGTAATTGCAGAACTAGCGATTCCGATCTTGGGGATCTTAGGTTTAAAAGTATTTTTTGATAAAGAGATTTCTAAAGAAGAAAAGATAAAAGCTTTAAAGAATAGCATGATCATTGTTGGTGGTTTAGCATTGGTCTTTGTAGTTGCAGGAACAAGTTTATTTGCATTTGAAAGTATTAGTGATACCAGGTATGAGAGTATGGCACCTGGTTTTTCGGAAGTTTTAATTGCAGATAGAAAGTCAATATTTTTTAAAGATAGTCTGCGTTCATTGATCCTGGTTTTTCTAATAGCGGTTCCTCTTTGGTTTTTTCTAAAAGGAAAGATCAATAAGAATTTAGTATTTATTGCATTGCTGTTATTGATTTTATTTGATCTGGTTGTTGTTGATAAACGCTATGTAAATAATGATGATTTTATATCGAAAAGTAAACTTGAGAATCCTTTTCCAAAATCAGATATCAATACTGAAATATTAAAGGATAAAAGTCATTACAGGGTGATGAACTTTATGGTAAACCCCATGAATGATGGGAGTACTTCTTTTTATCACAATTCTATTGGAGGATATCATGCTGCAAAACCTAGACGTTATCAGGAACTTTTCGATTTTCAAATTGCTAAGAATAATTTTGATGTGTTAAATATGTTAAATACTAAATACATCATTTTTCCTGATGATAATAATCGTGCTAATGTTCAGATTAATCCTGATGCAAATGGAAATGCCTGGTTTGTTGATAAAATAAAATTTATCAATTCTGCTAATGAGGAGATCAAAGCATTAGACAGTATAAATACAAAACGAGTTGCTATAGTAAGCTCAGTATTTAAAAATGATTTAGAAGGATTTTCTTTTCAAAATGATTCAACTGCTACAATTCAACTGACAAATTATAAAGCTAATGTATTAACTTATGAAAGCAGTGCAAAAACAGATCAATTGGCTGTTTTTTCTGAGATCTATTATAAGAATGGGTGGAATGCATATGTTGATGGTAAATTAACACCACACTTAAGGGCTAATTATGTTTTAAGAGCAATGATCATTCCTTCAGGGAAACACCAAATAGTTTTTAAGTTTCAGCCAAAAATTATTAAACAAGGCAATACAATTACTTTAGTTTCATATTTATTGCTAATTTTTATCCCTTTGGGATGGTATTTTAAAGAAAAGAAATCGAATAAATGATTGAGCATCACAAAAAAAGATATAACCATACAATAGAGTTTTTGCAAAAAGTGCTTCCTGCTCCTGCTACTATTTTAGATTTAGGCGTTAGAAACGAGATTAGTGAGTTAATGGAAACCATTGGTTATACCGTTTATAATACAAAAGGTGAAGATTTGGATATTGATTTTCAAACAGTAAATAATCAACAAATAGATGCCGTTACGGCTTTTGAAATATTTGAACATTTATTAGCACCTTATAATATTTTAAAAGCAATTAAAGCCAAAAAATTGATCACAACAATTCCTTTAAAATTATGGTTTGCAGATGCTTATCGTAGTAAAACGAATAAATGGGATCAGCATTATCACGAGTTTGAAGATTGGCAATTTGATTGGTTGTTAGAAAAATCAGGATGGGACATCAAGACCTCTGAAAAATGGACAAGCCCGATCAATAAGATTGGTATTCGACCAATTTTAAGAAAATTTACACCTCGATATTACGCTGTTTACGCTGAACGATAAATTTAGTTTTTATGCGAATTGGTATGATCTTAGACAAAACTTTTCCTCCCGATCCCAGGGTTGAAAATGAAGCTGTTGCTTTGATCGAAAATAATCATCAGGTATTTTTATTTTGTCTTAAATATGGTAACGAATCTGCTAATGAAGTAATTAATAAAATTTATGTAAAAAGATATACTTCCAATAAACTGGAATATAAACTTTCGGCCTTGGCCTATACTTTTCCTTTTTATACAAATTCCATGTCGAGAAAAATCGCTCATTTCTTATCTGAAAATAGAATTGAAGCAATTCATATTCACGATATTCGAATTGCAGAAGCTGTTTATAAAGCGAATAAAAAGTTTGGTTTACCAACAGTTTTAGATTTGCACGATAACATGCCGGAAGTGATGAAGGAATATCCTCATTTGCAAAAATTTCCGGGTAAACAGTTGATCTCTCCACAAAAGTGGAAAAAGAAAGAAGAAGAATTTATTGCCAAAGCGGATAAAGTAATCACAGTTTCCAAAGAATTCGTTGAAGAAGTTCAAAAAAGAACTCAGATCAATAATGATAAAATTGTTTTGGTGCCAAATACGGTTCAAAGATCCTTTTATACGAAAGCAAAAATAGAAAATAGTATTTTAGATAAATACAAGGGTCATTTTGTAATTCTTTATTTAGGTGATACAGCATTAAGAAGAGGATTGCAAACAGCAATTGATTCTGTTGAAAATTTAAAATCGAAGATTAAAAATTTGAAATTGGTTATTGTTGGAAAAAGTACAACAGATAATACTTTAAAAGAACAGGTTAGAGATCAGAATCTAGAGAATTTTGTTGATTTTGAAGGCTGGCAAGATGTTTCACTTTTCCCTTCCTATATTATGGCAAGTGATATTTGTATTTCACCTTTGCATAGAAATATTCAACATGATGTGGCTTATGCCAATAAATTATTTCAGTATATGAGTTTTTCAAAACCTGTTTTGGTAAGTGATGCAACTGCTCAAAAAAACTTGATAGATAGAACAAAAAGCGGGCTGGTTCATAAAGAAAAAAACTCAATAGATTTTGCTGAAAAGATCGTGAAACTATATAAAGATCCTGAACTGAGAGAACAAATGGGTAAAAACGGTAAAAGATTTATTGAAGAAGAATTTGTTTGGGAAAGAGTTTCTAGTAATTTAGTAGATGTTTATGGTGAATTTAATATCAATATATGAAAGCATTGATCATCACATATTATTGGCCTCCTGCTGGGGGAAGTGGCGTTCAACGTTGGCTCAAATTTGTAAAATATTTACAGGATTTTGGTGTAGAACCTATTATTTATACGGTTAAAAATCCTAAATATGCATTGATCGATGAAACTTTAGAAATGGAAGTTTCTAAAAATTTAAAAGTTTTAAAACAACCAATTTGGGAACCTAATAATTTATTAACTCTTTTTAAAAGCAAACAACAAAAGACCAGCGCAGGTTTTTTGGATCCGAATCCTTCTTTTTTAGAAAAGCAATTACAATACATACGTGCAAATTATTTTATTCCGGATGCTAGAAAATTTTGGGTGAAACCATCCGTAAGATTTCTTTCAGAATATTTGAAAAATAATAAAGTAGATGTAGTTATCACAACCGGTCCACCCCATAGTTTGCATTTGATTGGGATGGAATTGAAAAATAGATTCCCTATCAAATGGATTTCCGATTTTAGAGATCCGTGGTCAGATATTGATTATTTCCATCAGTTACCTTTAACAAAAAAAGCCATCCAAAAGCATAAAGAATTAGAAAAGAAAGTTTTACAGCAATCGGATGCAGTAATCGTTATCGGGAAAACCATGAAGGAGAAATTTGATAAATTCAATAGAAACATTCATATTATCAGTAATGGATTTGATGGAGATATAACAGTTAGCGAAAAAGAGTTGGATAAAAAATTCTCCATTACTCATATCGGATTAATGAATGCTGATAGGAATCCGAAAATATTATGGAAAGTTTTATCAGAAATAATGAATGAAAATTTAGAATTTGCCCAGGATCTGGAAATAAAATTGATTGGTGAAGTTGCAGATGAGGTGAAAAAGTATATTGCTGATCATAAGTTGGAGGAAAACACAAAATATATCACTTATGTTCCTCATCTAGAAGTAATAGCATATCAAAAAATAACGCAGGTTTTATTATTAGCTGTAAATAATGTCCCTTCAGCAAAGGGTATTATCACGGGTAAAATATTTGAATATTTACAGGCTAAACGGCCTATTATAGCAATTGCTCCGTTAAATGGTGATCTGGCAGAAATTATAAATAAAACAAATGCCGGATTTGTTGTAGAATTTGAGGATAAAGAAAATCTAAAAAAAACTATTTTAGATTTATACAAAAAATATAAAGACGGTGAATTAAAAATTGTATCTAAAAATATAGACCAATATCATAGAAAAGAATTAACTCAACGATTGACTAAAATCATTAAAAATATATGAAAAAAATTGTAACCATATTAGGTGCTCGTCCACAATTTGTAAAAGCGGCAGTATTGAGCAGAATAATCTCTGAAAAGAAAGAGATTGAAGAAGTAATTATTCATACCGGACAACATTTTGATAATAATATGAGCGAAGTGTTCTTTACCGAAATGGAAATTCCAAAACCTAAATACAATCTCAATATCAATGGTTTAGGTCATGGTGCAATGACCGGACAGATGCTTGAGAAGATCGAAGAGGTACTGTTAAAAGAAAAGCCTCTGGCTGTTGTTATTTATGGTGATACCAACTCTACCATTGCAGGCGCTTTAGCAGCTAAAAAATTAGATATAAAGGTTGTACATATTGAAGCTGGTTTACGCTCATTTAATATGCAAATGCCCGAAGAGATTAATCGTATCTTGACGGATAGAATTTCAGACCTTCTACTTTGTCCAACTGGCACAGCAATCAAAAATCTAAAAAAAGAAGGCTTTGATAATCTTGATAATAATGTTGTTGAAAGTGGTGATATTATGAAAGATGCCGTATCATTTTACAGTAAGAGTTCTGCTGAAAGATCATCAATTATCAGTGATCTGGATTTGCAAAATAATAACTTTGTTTTGGCTACCATTCACCGGCAGGAAAATACGGATGATCTGCATAAGTTAAGATCAATTTTTGAGGGTCTAGAGAATATCAATAAAGAAATTCCGGTTGTTTTACCCTTACATCCAAGAACTCGTAATATCCTAAAAAACAATAACTTGATCTATAATTTTATCATGACAGATCCAGTAGGATATTTTGATATGTTAGAACTATTGAAGAATTGTAAAATGGTTGTTACCGATAGTGGCGGGCTCCAAAAAGAAGCCTTTTTTAATAAAAAGCATTGCATTATTGCACGTGAAGAAACTGAATGGATTGAATTGGTTGAAAATGGTTTTGCCAAGATTGTTGGGAGCGATAAACAAAAAATGATCAAAGCTTTTAAAGAATATAAAAATAGTAAAGCTGATTTTAATATAAATCTTTATGGAGATAGAGTAGGGGAAAGTATTTATAACAATATTAAAAGCATACTTTAAAAATCATATTCAAATCTTTTAAAATAAATGATCGTAAAAGGATTATGGTGTACTTATAATATTTGGTAGATTTAGAGTTTAATTGAAAAGAATTCTCTCGGTGATAGTTGATTTCAAGAATTTTTTTATTTATTTAATTCAGCATTTTCTTCTTCTGTTAATACCCTAGAATGGATAATAAACCGAAGTCCGAGGGGGATTTCCAATGAAAAACTTGAACCTCTACCTTCAGTTATATCAACCGTTAAATGCGTATATTTCCAATAATCAAATTGATCTTGATTCATATAATAATTTACGCCTTCTAATTGTCCAAGCAAAAAATCGCTATCGTCCAAATACATGTCTTCAGCCTCAAAGATCATAGGAGCAGAGCCATCGCAACAGCCACCACTTTGATGGAATATTAGTTCTCCATGTTTTTCTTTTAGTTGTTTTACTATTTCTGCCGCTTTTTCAGTAATGGCAACTCTTTGATATTGCATTTTTACAATTATAATATTTAAAGATTAAAAGGCCAACTAAAATATAGTCAGCCTTTATGTTAAAAAATGATTGTCTAAAAGAATCCTAATTTATTTTTATCGTAAGAAATCAGCATATTTTTGGTTTGGCGATAATAATTCATCATCATTAAATGATTTTCTCTACCAAATCCAGATTTTTTATAACCGCCAAATGGGGCATGTGCAGGATAAGCATGATAATTATTTACCCAAACTCTACCTGCTTTTATAGCCCTTGGTATTTGGTATAATTGATGTGCATCTCTAGTCCAAACACCTGCGCCTAATCCATAAAGTGTATCATTTGCTATTTCAATAGCTT
>DAOUPQ010000045.1 GCA_030626085.1 Flavobacteriia bacterium | reverse complement strand
TGTTTTTTTACCAAAAACATCCGTTTTTAAAAAATTAACAAATCTTCGGGTTTCCCAACCAGTCACAATTAAGATATTAATAACAATTAAAAACCCGACAAAGATTCCGATATTCAGAAGAATTGTTCTGGTTAAACTATTCTTTTTCATTTTAATCCATTTTAAATTTAACTCTCCATTTCTTTCTATTTTCCCAATCTGGTTGTTCGGTTTTTACATATAAAAAATCATTAATCACCAAATAATCCATTTCGGTACTCATAAAACAGCGATAGGCATCATAGGGTGTACATACAATGGGTTCTCCTCTAACATTAAAACTGGTATTCACTACCAAACCAAAGCCCGTTTTATCTTTAAATGCATTGATCAATTCCCAGTAACGTGGATTGGTTTCTTTATGTACCGTTTGAATTCTTGCGGAAAAATCTAAATGTGTTATGGATTGTAGATCACTTCTTTTGGTATATAGACGATCCCAAAGTGGTAAATTGTTATAATTTTCAGGTAATTTTTTTCTTCTGGATTCCTTTACAGGAGCGACGATTAACATATAAGGTGAATCTTCTTCCAAATCAAAATAATCACTCGAATTTTCTGCTAATACAGAAGGTGCAAATGGCCTGAACCCCTCTCTATATTTTATTTTTAAATTCAATTTCTTCTGCATTTCCGGATTTCGTGCATCTCCCAAAATACTTCTGTTACCTAATGCTCTGGGGCCAAATTCCATCCTTCCCTGAAACCAACCTACTACATCTCCTTTTGAAAGTTTATTGGCAACAATTTTTGTCAGTTCAGAAAAATCATCTTTTCTTTTATAAACTGCTTTTACTTTTCTATTCATCAAAATAATTTCTTTATCAGAATATTCTGGACCTAAATAAGAACCTTTCATCGTATCCATTTTACCCGTCACAATGCGCTCGTTTTTAAAATACATATATTCAATAGCCAATGCGGCACCTAAAGAGCAGCCTGAATCTCCGGCAGCTGGCTGTATATAAATATTTTTAAAAATATTCTTACGTAGCAATTTTCCGTTAGCAACACAATTTAGTGCTACACCCCCAGCCATACATAAATTATCTGATCCCGTAATTCTTTTTGCCTCCGCAGCCATCTTGATCACCACTTCTTCCGTTACCTGTTGTATAGCAAGTGCCATGTCACAATGTACCTGTTCCAAATCACTTTCTGGCTTTCTGCGTTCAAGATTAAAAAGCTTAGTCCACTTATTCTCATCTACCATCTTTAATCCGGTTGCATAATCAAAATAACCCTGATCCAACCAAATGGATCCATCTTCTTTAATCGAAACCAGATGTTCTTCTATTAATTTTTTAAATCTATGTGTATCCTTAGATTCTGGATTTCCATAAGGCGCCAATCCCATTAACTTATATTCTCCTGAATTTACCATAAAACCAAGATAATAGGTAAATGCACTATACAGTAACCCTAGCGAATGAGGAAATTCAAGCTCCTTTAACATTTCTATATTGTTGCCTTTTCCATAGCTAATGGAAGCGGTACTCCATTCTCCTACCCCATCAATAGTTAATATAGCTGACTCCTCATAAGGTGAAGGATAAAATGCACTGGCTGCATGCGATAAGTGGTGTTCCGGAAAAAGGAGTTTTACCTTTTTCTTATCATAATTACCAACCTCCTTTAACCCTCCATAGATTAATTTCTTTAAAAACATTTTTTCATTTAACCAAACCGGTATTGCTTTTAAAAATGATGTCAATCCTTTTGGTGCAAATGAATAATAAGTTTGTAAAAGCCGCTCGAATTTTAACAAGGGCTTATCATAAAAAACAATGGCATCCAATTCATTAATTTCTAATCCTGTTTCTTCTAAACAATATTTAATTGCTTCAACCGGAAAATCCGGAGTTTGTTTATCACGTGTAAATCGTTCTTCTTGTGCTGCAGCTATCACATCTCCTCCAACGGTAATCGAAGCTGCAGAATCGTGATAAAATGCTGAAATACCTAAAATATTTTTTTTACTCATAAATTCTTATTTAATGTTAAGGTAAAAAATTATATTTAAACCTTATTTATTTTTAATTTAATGCTTTTTTTTAAATTCTTATAAAGATAGACTATAGAAAACATCCATAAAGAACCATTGTAAATTTTCGCATATTTTCTGTATTCACTCTCTCCTACAAAATCAATTACTAATGGTTTTAAACCTTCATTAATTAACATCCTATCATAATTTTTTAAAGCATTAATATTTTTAGCATTTAAAGCCCGCATCAAAGGTAATAAAGTATACTTTATAATACTTGTATGTATAAACCCAGACTGTTCTATATCTAATTGATGTAATCTTGTAAATTTTAATAAATTTTTAGCTGATTTTATATCTCCTCTAGCTGCTTTCTCAGATAAACCTATTTTTGATCTTGATGCAGAACCCAATCTTTCAAAAACCTGGTAAAAATCACAATTTTCAAAACCTACACGTTTGGCTAATGTAAATATCTTTCTTACAAATACACCATCTTCAAGATGTACTACACCAATAGGAAATTGAATGTTGTTATTTTTTACTAATTCATTTTTGTACAGATAACCTACAGAAGAATCAAAAAACTGATAAACCTTATCTTTTTCGTGAAATGCAGTAACACCATCAAAAATCTTACTCTCTAAATCACCATATCCTAACATATGGGTTACTTGTCCTTCATAGCTCACTAATGATCTACCACTTTGTAAAATATCCAGATTATCATCTTTCGCTCTTTTATAAAGTCTATTCAATAAATTTTGATTTACAAAATCATCTGGATCAATGAATACAATATATTCTCCGGTTGCTACTTCTATACCTCTATTTCGTGCAACAGATACCCCAGCATTTTTTTGATTTATTAATAGGATATTAGGAATTTCTTTTTGTAGACTCTCTACCAATTTCTTTGAGTTATCCTGAGAACCATCATTAACAACAATGATCTCGTAGTCCTTATAAGGCATATCCTTATCTCTTAAACTTCGAATACACTTTTCTAAATATGGTTCTACATTATAAACCGGTAAAATAAAACTTAGTTTTTTCATGTATTGGTATTTAATCTTTTTTTATAATATTGAGATTCCTCATCACTCCTATCGTCGTTTTCCTCGAAATGACAAAAGAGTCGGAATGCCAATGTCATTCTGAGCGCAGTGCAACGAAGTCGAAGAATCTCTTACCTGTTTTATCAGTTAAATTATTATTCCTCATTGTTGTTTACTTTTTCAAATAGATCTACAAACTGCTTGGCTTGTAATTTTCTTGAGAATTGTTGGGTGTATTCCTTGTTGACTTCTACAGTAGTAAACTCTTTTTCTTTCCACTCCTTCCATTTTTCAAGTAAAAAATCATAGGTTTCTTCAACAGTTCTGGCCGAAACCCCCGCATTTGCTTTTAGTATTGATTCTTCCAATATATTTTCATCACTACGAACACATATAATTGGTCGTTCCATTGCTAAATATTCAAAATATTTAGTGGTCATAATTCCTTTAGGACCATCAGGTTTAAATACATTAGTTAGCAATAGAAGAATTGAGGAGCCTGCTAATATTTGCGGAACTTGTGCGGTATCAACATAATCATAAAAATCTACAAAATCACTGATATCCTGATAAGCTGGGTTATTTAGAATAGGATTTCTTTTATTTTTTGGAGTATAAAACTGAATTCGAAAATTTGCTTTGTCTATATTTTTTTCAATTACTAATTTCTTTACAGCTAGAAAGAGAAGTGTTGGATCTCTTAATTCATTAGAAATTACCAAACCCATATAAGATATTTTAAAAATACTTTGAGTACTCTGGGGTCTTACATAAAATTGTTCGGGACAATATCCGTTATAGATTAAATTAGTATTGGTATTGTATTTTTTAATTTGATCAACATGCCATGGAGATATGGTAACCATAGCATTAGCATTATAAAAAGTTTTATTTCTTTTTTTAATTGAAAACTGATGGTAACTTTTATTAAAATAATCAAAAATATGATTACCACCTACCTTTTTTACTTGTTTTGTTTTGGGATTCTGTTCATATAAATCCCTGATATCTGCTATCCATGGAATCTCCCATTCTTTTGCTACTTGGTAAGCAACATCTAACAAAAAGGTTCTATGTGCGGTAGAACAGAGTATTAATTTATAATCTTTCGAGTCTAAATTATTTAAGATATGTCTCGTCATAAGTTTCCCATTTTGGATATGATGACTTTTTTGATTTATCAATCTTGAAACTTTATCTTTTGTAGTTTTTATTGGTGTCTTTACACCTTGCACCCGCAAAACCTTTTCATCGCCAAGAAGCGACTGAAAACTAAAATCTCCATCATGACCTCGTGTAACGATATCTGCATTCCAATCCCAGTCTTTTACATATTTTACTAAGTATCCCATACGTGGAGCAAAACTAGGAGGATAAACATCACAAATCAATAATAGTTTAGGCATAAATTGTTATTATTTTAATTTTTCTTTTTTGAAATTTCTCCTAATGTCGGAATGACACTATTGCTATTCTGTACGTAGTGCAGCAGAGTAAAGAATCTCATAATATTGTTTAATTATTAAATCGTTCTCAAAAGCCATTATCCGCTGCCTCGATTTGGCTGTTATCTTTTTAAAAAGCAGTGTATCAATCTGTTGTAATACCTTACAAACTTCATCTTCTTCTGCCTCAATACTAAAGGCTTCATCATTATCAAAATACCCATCCATACCGGTATCTTTTCTTCCAATGATCAATAATCCACTGGCTGCTGCTTCAAAATATACCCTGCCAAAGGTTTCCGGATAGCTTAACATGATAAAAATATCATGGCTTTTATATAGTTTCCTTATTTGAGTATGAGATAAAAAGCCATAAAAAGTAACAAAATCTTCTATTTTTTCTTTTACTACCAGCTCTTTTAAAGCCTCTTTATAACTTCCCGCTCCAACAATAGAATACTTTATCTGATATCCCTCTTTGACCAATCTGGCTACACTTTTAATAACCACTTGTATATTCTTCATTTCAATTAAAGAAGCAACCGTAATAATCCGTAAAGTGTTTTTATCAAATTTCTTTTCTTCCTCCAGATACCATTCTTTTTCCACCCCGTGTGGTAGTAATTTTACGTTATAAAGCCCTTCTAAATCTTGTTTTAATCGGGCACTTGGAGTTATTAGTTTTTTAGCTTTGTTTAAAACATCAACAAATATTTTATTTTTATACATCTTATGATAAAAACCTCTTAAAGTTACAATATAAGGTATTCCAAATTTTTTATTGATCTTATAAGCTAAAAAGGCATCACCTATTGTATGTGCATGCACAAGGTCAGGCTTAAAGCTTTTTACATGCTTGTATAAACCTCCTTTATAAAACGGAAACTGTAACTTTAAATCATTAAACTGTCCATATCCACCTGTTTGTGATAACAATGGAAAGTAAGATTGAAAAAAACGTATGGGTATATTGTATTTTTTATCGGTATAATTATTATTGTTGATAATTTTATTCCGACTTACCAAAGAGCTTTTAATTGTGCCTGCCCATTTGGGTATATGACCTAAGGGCATGATAAACATACTCTCTACACCATATTGATCTTTTAAACCGGCATAGATCCTTAAGGTAATATCATTGATTGGTGGAAAACCTTTAATAGGTAAATAACGGGAAATGTTAAGGACTTTCATTAAACTTAAATCTTCCAAAAATCTATATCCTTTTTACCGAAAGCTAATATCTTTCTAATTTCATCATCAAGAATATCGTAAACTTTCTTTTGTTCGCTTAAAGGAAAATTTATTTCATATTCAATCTCTTTTTGTAAACCCGGATTAAAGTTCAATTTTTTCGTTATAAATCTATATAAGTTATGAATAATTTTGTTCTTTCTTAACTTAACAACCCAGGTACGTTCAATCTTTTTCCCTTTACTAGAATTTTTTCTTTCAAAAACAGCGGGGTTTTCAATCGGTTCTATATTTAAAAAAGAACACATAGTTTTGTATATTGACTTAGGATCTTTTTTTAAATCTTTAAAAAATAATACTAAAATATTTTTATCTTCAAAAAAATCTCTATAATTATTTAAATGGGTCCAATACTTTGTTGCCTCAAGAAAAGCAGGATATTCATAAACGGCCTTTAAGAAGTTTTTTGGCATCAAAGGAATATCAACATCACTATAAATTTTATAAACTTGTCTATACCAATGACCCGTTGACAAGGTTTGTCTCCACATTGATTTTAGTCTTTCAACCGGCTCACGCACAATATAAATGATCTTTGCATCATGATTGTAATTATAAATTCTTTCAGGCACTCCTGGTATTACCGTTGTTTGTGAATAAATTACAGAAGCTTCACCAATTATTTTCTCATCATTTACATCGCTAAACAATTTTTCATATTCACTCAATTTATCTCTATAATTTTTAAATGAAAATAAACTGGGTTCTTTAGGGGTTGACATAAAAACATCAGGATGATTATTAAGCATATTCCATAAACTTGTTGTACCACATTTAGCAGAACCTACTATAAATAAATTGGGAATTTTCTTCTTTGAATTCATATTTATCTTAATTAAATTTGATATCCGTAATTCAATTTCTATATTTTATAAAGAAACATCATTTACAAAATGTATCCTTCAGCTTCACATTAAAAAATTCCTCTTTATTAGCTTTTCTAAAATTTATTATTCTTTCCAATAAATTATCAATTTAGTTAACTTTAGAAAAACATTTTAAAGATTATTTCATATGAGCTCTTTCTTTATTATATTAAATTCCTTTAATATTTTTTTATTAAATATTCTAAATGAAATGAACCAACCGAAAAGAAATATGATGCTTATGATAATTATTTGAATGAAATCAGGATAAGTATCAATATGTTTTAATAAAAAAATATTCGCAAAAACTAAAACAATAAGCGAAATAAAGTGAGTTTGTAAATTTATTAAAAACTCTTTAATTGTTAAATCGATTATCGTTGATATAACTTTTTGAACAGGTAAAAATATTATCACATTGGTTATGAGATATGCTATTGCTACAGCATTTATACCAAATTGAATTGCTATTAAAAAAGCTAATATTGTGAGTATATTGGTAATAATTCTTACTTTAAATAGTATAATTGTTTTCCCTTGAGAGATAAATATATTACCATTGAGCACCACTATTGACTGTAGTGCTCCAACAAAAGATAAAATCTTTAAAAGATCAACAATCCCCATCCATTTATCTCCAAAAGCAAAGGCAACTAAAGGTTTTGCAACAACAAATAAAATACCCATCATAGGGAATGTGATAAAAGCAATGACTCTGGATATTTTTAAGTAAATGGTTTTTATGCGCTCTTTATCATCTTGTATCAAAGAAAAGGAAGATAACATTACCGATGAGATCACACTGCTAATTTTAGTAAGGGGTAACATCATCAAAGCATAAGCTTTAGAATACATACCCAAAGCTCCGGCACCTAAAAATTTACCTATTAATAGATTATCGGCATTTCGGCTCCAGTAATTTAAAGTATTGGTACCAAATAAAGGTAAACTAAAGCCCATATGTTGTTTTAAACGGTCGTAAGAAAAAATTAATTTAGGATACCATCTTATGATATACCAAAGTACTACAGTGGTTAAAATGGAGGCTGTTAACTGTTGATACACCAGTGTCCATACCCCAAAATCATGTAAAGCAAGATAAATCGCCAAACTTCCTGATGTAACAGATGCAAACAAATTCATGAAGAACATAAGTCTGTAATTCATTTCTCTACGCAACATAGTTGAAGGTATCATACCAAAGGCCTGTGTTGTAAAAAGAATGGATAAATACTTAGCAATTCGCGTGAGTTCAGGTGTATTATAAAATTTTGCTATATAAGTGCTGCTAAAAAATAATAATAAGGTTAAAAAAATACCTACCACCAGATTTACATAAAATATGGTGCTTTTATCCAGTTCATCTACTTCCTTCTTTTGAATTAGAGAGGTTGCTAGACCGAAATTTGCAATTACATTCATAAAACCCGTAAAAACGGCAACCATACCCAATAAACCAAATTCTTCGGGTTCAATCAAACGCATCAATAAAATACCAATACCCAAAGTGAACATTTGCGTGACCATCTGGTTGATGGCATTCCATTTTAAGGCAGAAACAGTTTTTTTTTTATGTATCTCGTGTTTCATTAATTAGCTAAATAACTTTTATCAAAATTCATTGTTATTCCATTTAAGATTTCTCAGAGATAAATACCTTTAACAAAACTATTTATCTCTTTAGAAAAGGATGATTAGCCAACACCTTTTTGACAAAAGGGTGAAACTCACCTTTTGCTCCAATTGGATTAGCATGCCTAATGTCATGCACTATTTCAATAGCTTGACGTGGTGCTTCTAAACCATAACCGTTTCCTTTAATTATTTCTTGATATGAAACTGTATGAAGATCTGTAAAGCCTCCACTAAACTCCAGTTCTTCTCCTTCAATGGTTATAGAACGATAAGTGCGTTGTCCTTTTGCTTTGATTACTTCGGGTAAAACATTATAATTAATAGATAAAAACCAACGCACTCTTGCTTTTTCAAATTCTAAATAACCGGCAGAGCGATCATGGGTATTTACATGAACAATATTTTGTTTTACTTCACCAAAAATCCAGGATAGCATATCGTAAAAATGCACCCCAATATTGGTTGCAATCCCACCAGATTTACTTTTATCACCCTTCCAGGAAGTATAATACCAGTTACCACGAGAAGTTAAATAAGTAAGATCTATATCATAAATTTTATCTTTTGGTCCGTTTTCAATTTTTTCTTTTAAAGCAATAATACTTGGGTGTACCCTTAATTGTAAAATATTATAGATCTTTTGACCGGTTTCTTTTTCTATTTTTGCCAGAGCATCTATATTCCACGGATTTAATACCAAAGGTTTTTCACAAATAGCATCGGCTTCTTGTCTTAATGCAAATCGAATATGGGCATCGTGTAAATAATTTGGCGTACAAATACTTACATAATCTAAATGCTTATTCTTTTCATACTTCAATTTAGAAATATGACGGTCAAATCTTTCAAATTCAGTAAAAAAACTTGCTTCCGGAAAATAAGAATCCATGATACCAACGCTATCAAATTTATCTAAAGCAGCAACAAGATCATTACCGGTATCTTTAATGGCTTGCATATGTCGAGGTGCGATGTAGCCTGCAACACCAATTAGAGAGAAATTTTTCATATAAATAATTGATTGTTTAGTTTTTTGTGAAAAAGAAATGCTTTTTAAAATACTTCAAGTTTGCTTCGCTTTTGCCACGCCTACCAGCAGACAAGCTCGCAAATTCGTTTTTCAAAACATATTCTTTGTAAGGCTCTTTTCCATAAGCTTAGTTAATATCTACTAGTTTGCGAGCCATTGGCGCGGCAATCCCATAATGCCTATTAAAAACTTCATATTTAATTCCACAGCTTCGCCCTTATCAGTCCCAATGAAGTTCAACTGATTTGGCATTTTAGATATGTGCAAATATAATTTTTTCCCTTCAAAAAAGGCTCTTATTTTATAGGAAAAAAAGATGGAAATTAACAAGGTATTAACAATATTAGGGTTTGGAAGATAATGGATTGAATGATAGCATGTTCAGGGTACATATTGCACAATGAGTTAATGTTGAAATGAAATAATGTTGTAATAAAAAAATTAGTTTTTAGAACTTATTCAAAAAAGGCACTCTTTAGTTAAACATAATTTACTCTTTAGTAAAATAAGGTTCTTTCTTGAGTCAAAAACATGGATAAGTATAAATTTTACTAGACCTTTCTGAATTGTTAAAAAAGATAACTTTACAAATTAAGTCTTTGCAGCGTGCAAATCCGAGGGATTTAGCTGCACCAAAAAAGTACTAGGCAATTGGAGTTGCTGATGGCAGTTCAGATCTAGATGAACTCGCAAAGATGGTTGCTTCGCAATCAACCGTAAGTTGGGCAGATTGTTATGCGGTTTTAACTGCATTGGAAAGTAACATTGTAAATATGTAAGAGCAAAGTAAAATTGTCCGTTTGGGTAATTTAGGTTCTTTTCAAATTGCTGTAAAAAGTGAAAGAAAAGAAACACCTGAAGAAGTGAATGCTTCAGTGATTAAAAGATTGAGGATTAAATTTCGACCCGGAAAAGCATTTATAAAATATTAAAAACACTGGAGTTTTCTAAAATTCAAAATCAGGTGGCTTATTTCCGGAAGATGAACGGTGTTAATGATTGACCTTTAAAGATCAATACACATGTAAAATTAGTTGCAAAATTTTGTTCATTACTTTTTATAATGGAAAATTAATTTTCTCTTAAAGTAGTAATCGGGATGCATGATTAAATGATTCATGATTTAGGAAAACTAGTTGAGATTCCCGATAACCAGTCAAGCTGGTCACATGTTCTTCGGGAATGACATCGTTTTAATGAACATTCTATCGAAGACTGTCATTCCCACGCAGGTGGGAATCTTATAAACTTTTCTTTAGCCTTGTTAGAAGCTAAACACCATAATACTAAATACCTTGATTATAGAGTTTTACAGCATTTATTATTTGTCTTTTTATCTTTGTCCAGGAAATCTTTTGAATCATCTTTAGATCGTGATCTTTTTCTGCATCATCAAAATAAGTTAAACTTTTAAGCACCATATATTCAGAGCCATCAAAATATTTTTTATTATAAAAATCGATAAGTTCTTTTAAACCAAATTGTTGAAGTAAAAAGTATATATCTATAAAATCTTTTCTACTCCCTCTTCCTGTAATCGCAGCAAGTTTCATAGCAGCTATATCCTCAAAACAGGCGAGCCTTATCCCATCAATTACTAATTCATCTTGCAACCAAGGATAATCATAATTAACAAAATCGACTTTTACATCATCAATACTAAAGATATTGATATTTTTAGATGATTTTAAGATAACTACTTTATTGAAATTAGCAAATGTTTTTGCTGTATATACATTTTGAAAATCTAAATTTCCAAAAAAATCTAAATCTATTGATTTTCTATGACCAATTTGCAAAGCTAAAGCGGTTCCACCCACTAATCTCATATTTTTAAATACATCAAAACACATCAACTTTTTTAGAAGTTCCAGTGTTGCGGTATCGATTGTTGATAATTGTAACATCTAAATTCTTCTAAGGGTATTTTTGATATTGCTGAAATAAATGAAAGTGCTTTTTTATCTAGTTCTCTAAAATTCTTTGCTTCTTTAGCAATGATTGAAATACCAAAGTAATTATAAATCAATTTCCAGTCTTCAATTAAACCAAATTCCAATACCTGTTTTATAATATAAGCCTTGTTCTTATCAAGATTAAGTGCATTTCGATTTACATCCCAAAAAAGATGCTTTGATAGCTTATTTATAATTTTATCGTTATTCATTAAATAT
>DAOUPQ010000100.1 GCA_030626085.1 Flavobacteriia bacterium | reverse complement strand
GTAAGTTGGTTTAAGGTAAATAGCAAAAGTATCAACTGAAGTATCAGAGCCAGCAGTGTCAAATGCATCTTCTGTATCCATACCATACCAATATCTACCTTCCACAGATATATATTGATTGTAAACATAACCAGCTTGTAACATTAATGAGTTGAAGTTTTCACTCATATCAAGATTAGTACCTTCTGCTGAAAGTCCAGTTAAACCATAAGCTCCACCTACATAGAAACCTTTGTCATCTGATGCTTGTAGTGCTGCTGGTAATTCAGAAGCTGCTAATGTTGAACTTAGAGCCATAATACTTGCTAGTGATAATATAATTTTTTTCATCTTTTAATTGGTTATAATTTATAAAGCTACACATTCATTAGAAGAAACCACAACTTTTTTGCCGTGTACCATTATTTCAATTGGTGTTTCTGATTCATTTGTAAATTTAGAACCGTCATGACTTTTATGCACTTTTAAAGTTGTGCCCCTAAAATTGATCTTGAACGAATAAGATTTCCATTCTTTTGGAATTTGGGGTGCAAAAGATAAAACTCCATCAAAATTACGCATACCACCGAAGCCCTGAACTATAGATAGCCAGGTTCCAGCCATACTGGTAATATGTAAACCTTCATGAACCTCACTATTGTAATCATCAAGATCTAATCGAGCAGTGCGGAGATACATTTCATAAGCCTTGTCGATCTTTTCAATTTTTGCGGCTAAAATTGAATGTACACAGGGTGATAATGATGATTCATGAACTGTAAAAGGTTCATAGAAATTAAAATGATCTGTTATTTCATCAATTTTAAATCGATTTTCAAAGAAGTAAATTCCCTGTAAAACATCAGCCTGTTTAATATTTACTGAACGCAAAATTCTATCCCATGACCATTTCTGATTTATTGGTCTTTCAGATTTTGGTAATTCTTTAACAAGAATCAATTCTTTATCTAAAAAACCATCTTGCTGCAAATAAACATTATACTTCTCACTATATGGAAAATGCATCTTTTCAGCTATAGTTTTCCATTGATCGAGCTCTAATTGATTGAGTTTGGTCTTATCTATAATTCTATCAAAATCATCCTTATATTTTTCTTTTAGAAGATTCAGGTTCTCTAAAGTATATTCCATACACCATTTTGCTAAATAGTTAGTATAGAAGTTATTATTTACATTATTTTCATATTCATTAGGTCCTGTAACTCCTAAAATAACATATTTTTCTTTAGGTTCTGAATAGGTAGCTCTTTGTTGCCAAAAACGGGATACTGCAATCATTACTTCCATTCCAAATTCAGGAATATAACTATTATCACCTGTGTAATTTACATAATTATAAATGGCGTAGATCATAGCACCGTTACGATGGATCTCTTCAAAAGTAATTTCCCATTCATTATGACATTCTTCCCCATTCATGGTCACCATTGGGTAAAGTGCAGCTCCATTTTTAAATCCTAATTTTTCGGCATTTTCAATAGCTTTATCCAGTTGATTATAACGGTATAGCAATAGATTTTTAGCTACATTTTTGTCCTTGGTACTCATATAAAAAGGAATGCAATATGCTTCAGTATCCCAATAAGTACTTCCACCGTATTTTTCACCGGTAAATCCTTTAGGACCAATATTCAATCTTGAATCTTCACCCAAATAAGTTTGATTTAACTGGAAGATATTAAATCTTATGGCTTGTTGTGCTTTGATATCACCTTCGATAACAATATCGGCAGTTTTCCAAATCTTTTTCCAGGATTCTTTTTGCTTTAATAACAGATCATCAAAACCTATATTAGCCACTTTTTGAAGTGTTTTTTTAGATGAAGAAATTAGATCTTCTTTGGCATGATTCATAGATTGAGTATAACCGCCATATTTTATGATCGTAAAAGTATCACCTTGTTTTACTTCTGTTTTATACTTAAAGGCAATCTTTTTTTCACTCTTTTCTACTTCTGAATCTAAAATGATTTTGTCATCATTCAAAGCAAAAGAAATTTTCATGCCTGTACTTACATGGAATTCTGTTTTTAGAGTTTTTGACAGGATATAAGCTTCGTTCTTTTCTTCTTCTATTTGTAAAATCTCCCAAAAGAATTCATCATAATTTGCATCTTCATTCATTATTCCTGCATCGACATACGGAATAAATTCTATTTCACCAGTAAAATTAATTGATGTAATATCGTATTTTATGGCACCAATTTCATCAAAATCTAAACTTAAAAAACGAACAGCATTTACTTTAACCTGATTGCCATTTTGTAATTCAGCTGTAAATGATCTGGTTAAAACGCCTTCTTTCATATTGAGTTCGCGTTTATAATTAGACACTTTACATTTATTGAGATCTAAAAATATTCCTTTAATATTTACGTTTATTCCAATCCAGTTAGGAGCGTTTAAAACTTTGGCAAAATATTCCGGATAACCATTTTTCCACCAGCCAACACGAGTTTTATCAGGGTAATAAATTCCACCTATATAACTGCCTTGAAAAGTATCTCCACTGTAATTTTCTTCAAAATTGGCACGTTGTCCCATTGCACCGTTACCAATACTAAAAATACTTTCAGAAGCTGTAACGTTTTCTTTGACAAATCCTTCTTGAATGATTGACCATTCGTTTGGGATGATATAATCTAGATTCATTTTTTTATTTTTTAGTGAAACTCAATTTTGAGAAGTTTTTAAAACGAACTCAAAAATGTAAGTTGAACTAATCCCGCAATTTTTTAGCGGGATCCAGGCAAATACTTTTTTTCTGTTTTTGTGAAAAATGATCTGCATTGATGATTGTTTTAAGCGATCAATTTATTTATAAAATCGACTGTTAATTTACTTGTATCTGATAAATTATAATCTGCCTCATGCAATAAATTTTTATCTCCAATACCAACACTTGTCATTTTAGCATTATTGGCCGCTTGTATTCCTGCAAGGGCATCTTCGATTACAATACAATCAACAGGATCTTTTTTTAACTTTTTAGCTGCAATTAAAAAAACTTCCGGGTCAGGTTTTGCTTTTGAAACATCATTGCCGTCAACAATAGCTGAAAACCTTTCGTATAAACCAACTTTTTTTAATATCAATGGTGCATTTTTACTAGCAGAGCCCAATGCATATTTTATATTTTTTTGATCTAAAAAGGTTAAAAGTTGATTAATTCCCGGAAGGATCTCATCATCAGTCATCCGGTTAACATATTCTAAATACTCTTTGTTCTTTTTATCTAAAAGCAGTTGTTTCTTCTCATCTGATAGATTAATCTTACCAATATTTAGCAAAATTTCTAAAGATCTAACCCTACTTACACCTTTTAATTGTTCGTTTTGATCTTTAGAAAAATCAAAACTCAGTTCGTTGGCTAAATTTTTCCATGCCAGGTAGTGATACTTAGCAGTATCGACAATAACGCCATCCAGATCGAAAATAAAAACTTTTTTATCCATTTGTATCTTCTACACGTAAGGTTAAAAATCCTGCTATAATCATGGAAAAACCCCCTACAATCAAAGCATAAACAGGTTGACTGTTAAAAAGTGTTTTAACAATAAATCCAAGCATTGTTGCAGCTACTAGTTGTGGGATAACTATAAAGAAATTAAATACGCCCATAAAATATCCCATTTTTTTTGCAGGTAATGCGCCGGATAGCATGGCATAAGGCATTGACAGAATACTTGCCCAGGCAATTCCTACACCTACCATAGATAGAAGTAGTAAATTAGGATCTGAAATAAAGTAAATTGAAATTAAACCTAATCCGCCTAAAATTAAGGCGATAAGATGTGTTATTTTTCGACTTGTTTTTTTTGCGATAACGGGTAATAAGAAAGCAACCATAGCAGCTACTCCATTATAAACCGTAAATAATACACCAACCCAATCGGCTCCTGTATTGTAAAGTTCAGAGGTTGTATCTGATGTATTGTAAATATATCCTGTTACTGCTTGTGTAGTGTAAATCCACATAGAAAATAAAGCGAACCATGAGAAAAACTGTACCCAGACTAATTGTTTCATTGTTTTGGGCATATTGAGTAAATCGGATGTGATAGTTACAAAACTACTTTGAACTCCTTTTTTTCTCAAAATGGCTGCAATTACAAAGAGTAAACCGGTAGCAATAATACCATAAGCTAAAATATAAAGTGCTTTATCTAATTCTTTTTGCATTAAGAAAAAAGAAAATAGGGCACCTATTAGCATCATGATAATTCCAATATTTAGTTGCTTTTTATCATTAACTTTTTCTGAAACATAAACATCTTTAGGCTCATCATCGTGAAATGCATCCATTTCTTCCGGAGAATACTCCTTTGATTTGAAAACTGTCCAGAGTACAGCCAGTAAAAATACTATACCACCAACATAAAAAGACCATTTTACAGAATCAGGAATTACACCTTCTGCAGCTGTATTGCTTATATTAAACCAATTGGTTAAAACATAAGGTAATATTGATCCTACAACAGCACCAATTCCAATAAAAAAACTTTGCATAGCAAAACCTTGTGTGCGTTGTTCATTGTTGAGGTTATCTGCTACGAAAGCTCTAAAAGGTTCCATAGAAATATTAATCGATGCATCTAAAACCCAAAGCATAATGGCCGCAACCCAAAGTGCTGGAGAATTTGGCATATAGAATAAAGCTGCGGTTGCTAATATCGCTCCAATTAAGAAGTAAGGTCTTCTTCTACCTAGTCGAGTCCACGTTTTATCACTAAAAAAACCAATGATTGGCTGAACAATCAAGCCTGTTAATGGTGCTGCAATCCATAAAATGGGTATTTCATCAATACTGGCACCTAATGTTTCAAAAATTCGTGAAACGTTTGCGTTTTGTAGGGCAAATCCAAATTGTATTCCAAGAAAACCAAAACTCATGTTCCAGATTTCCCAAAAACTGAGACGTCTTTTTTTCATATGTCTAAATTTATATATACTGTAATAAATGTATATAATTGAATATTAATTAAATAGAATGGTAAAATAACCAAACAATCAATTTTTTATTAAAAAATAATGATAAAAATAGGATAAATATATTTATCTTATTTTGTGTGAAGTATAAAAAAACGGTAAGTGTGAAATAATTATAATAATGGGGCAAATATATAAAAATATTTATTTAAAAGTATTTTTAGGAATTTTTTTAGTTGAATTTCTCATTATCAAATCTGTTTTTATAACCTCAGTTTTATACTTATAATCAGTATCCTGATATTCAATTTCATCTAATAAAAGTTCTAAGGCTCTTTCACCCATAGTAGATCCGTGTTGTGCTACAGTTGTTAAAGGTGGTGTAGTAAAATTAGAGATCAATCCATTTGTAAACCCTATAATGGCAATATCATCAGGTATTTCTAATCCTTTTTTATGAGCGATTTTAATAGCAGTGGCAGCGTAAATTTCATTAACGCCAAAAATACCGTCAGGCGGATTTGTTAATTCGAATAAATTATTTATTTGATCTTCAATACTATTTTTTTCATCAATTTTTAAGATCAAATCTTCATCAATCGGGTAATTATTTTCATGAAGTGCTTTTAGATAACCTTTTTTTCTTTTTATACCAACGGAAATATGATCAGGAGTTGTTAAAATAGCTATTCTTTTGCAACCCATATTGATCAGATGATTACAAGCCAGATATCCTCCACCAATATCATCAGTAATGACTTTGTTACAATTGATTTCTTCAATTACCATGTCAAATAAAACTAAAGGTATTCCATTGTTTATCAATTCCTTAAAGTGATTATAAGTCTCTTTTTCTTCAGTTTCTTTAGCAACAGAAACAATGATACCATCAACAATACCATTGGCGAGCATATCCATATTCAGAATCTCTTTTTCATAAGATTCATTTGATAAACAGATCATTACATTATACCCTCTTTCATTGGCAACATGTTCAATTCCGCTAATAACTTTTGTAAAAAAATGATGGACGATCTCAGGGATAATAAGACCTATTGTTTTGGTTTTTTGATTGCGTAAATTTAAGGCTAAACTATTGGGTTTATAGTTATAATAGGCAGCGAAAGCTTTAATCTTTTCTCTTACTTCCTTGCTGATCTCATGACTGCCTTTTAAAGCTTTTGAAACCGTTGAAATAGAAACATCAAACTCTTTGGCAATTTTTTTGAGTGTTATTTTAGATTTCATCTGCTAAAGTTATTGATTTTTTTTTGAGAAATGGATATAAAATTCGACTTATATTCTCGTTTCCGAAATTTCTTATTTTTCCCAAATTCACATTTTTATAACAAATATTTTTGAAATATTATAAAAAACTTAAAAAAATACAATAGCGTAAACGTTTTCGTAAAAAAGTTATTAACACGAAAACGTTTGCGTAATGTTTTAGATGATTTAAATCAGTGTTAAGTGTTTGTTAATTATATAATTTTGGCGCGTGAAATAAAAAAACGGTAAGTTTTTATTAAAAAAGTAATACTCAAAAATTAAATTAATTTTATTTTTTATGAAACAAATTAGACAATTAATCCTTGGTATCTTGATTTTCATACCTTTTATAATGTCAGCACAAAACATTATAACAGGTACGGTGACAGATGCTGAAGGAATGGAACTTCCAGGCGTAACTGTTTTAGTAAAAGGGACAAACACTGGAACTGCAACTGATTTTGATGGTAATTATACCATCGAAGCAAATGCAGGTGATGAGCTGGTTTTTAGTTTTGTTGGTATGTCAACAACTTCAAGAACTGTTGGAACTGATAATGTTATCAACGTTTCTTTGATTGAAGAAGCCAATACTTTAGACGAAGTTATTTTGATCGGTTATGGTCAAACTACAAAAAAAGATGCTACAGGTGCTGTTGAAAGTGTAAGCACTGATGAATTTAACGCCGGTGCAATTGCATCTGCGGAACAATTAATAACCGGTAAAACTGCTGGTGTAAATGTTGTACCACCGAGTGGACGACCAGGAGAAAGTGGAACCATT
>DAOUPQ010000127.1 GCA_030626085.1 Flavobacteriia bacterium | reverse complement strand
TAGTAAAAAAGCGTTTTTACTTACCTGAAGAAGATAAATGGATTACTTTAAAAGTTTCTACTAGAGCTTTAAAAAATATCAATAAAAAAGGTATTGAAACTGTAATTAAAGAAGCAAGAGCTAACGGTTTTTTAAAAAAATAATATAAGATGGCAGGTAAAGGAAATAGAATTCAGGTTATATTAGAATGTACTGAGCATAAAGCTTCTGGTAAACCGGGTACATCTAGATATATTACAACAAAAAATAAGAAAAATACTCCTGATAGACTGGAATTGAAAAAATTCAATCCAATTTTGAAGAAGATGACCGTTCATAAAGAAATTAAATAATTAGAGATTTTCTCCCGATAGGATAGGGATAAGAAAATGTCAAATACAACAAGTAGTCATGGCAAAGAAATCAGTAGCATCATTACAAACAGGATCAAAAAGATTGACTAAAGCAATTAAAATGGTAAAATCTCCTAAATCAGGAGCTTATACATTTGTTGAGTCTATTATGGATCCTTCTAAAGTAAATGAGTTTTTAAGTAAAAAATAATTTATATTTTTTTATAAGATATAAGGAGGCTACTTTCTAACATGAGAGTAGCCTTTCTTTTTTTATCTTAAAATTATTAAATCAAACCCCTTTATATGAGTTTATTCAAAAAAATATTTTCCAAAGACCGTACTAAAGACGAGGCGAAAAAAAAAGAAACCTTAGATAAAGGTTTGGAAAAAAGTAGTATTTCCTTCTTTAATAAATTGACAAAAGCTGTTGCCGGTAAAACAAAAGTTGATGATGAGGTTTTAGACAATTTAGAAGAAGTTTTGATCGCATCGGATGTTGGTGTTGATACTACCCTGAAAATAATTGACAGGATAGAAGAACGTGTTGCCAAAGATAAATATTTTGGAACAGATGAACTCAATAATATTTTACGTGAAGAAATAGCAGCTTTATTAGCCTTGACCAATGTTGGTAATGAAACCGAGTTTTCAATACCGGAAGGTAAAAAACCTTATGTAATTATGGTTGTTGGTGTGAATGGAGTTGGAAAAACCACAACAATAGGTAAGCTTGCATCACAATTTAAAAAACAGGGATTAAAAGTTGTTTTGGGTGCTTCTGATACTTTCAGAGCTGCTGCTATCGATCAGTTACAGGTATGGGCAGATAGAGTAGACGTACCATTGATAAAGCAAAAAATGGGTAGTGATCCGGCATCTGTTGCATTTGATACTGTGCAATCGGCAATAAGTCAGGATGCTGATGTTGTAATTATTGATACTGCCGGTAGATTACATAACAAAGTTAATTTGATGAACGAATTGACAAAGATCAAAAGGGTAATGCAAAAAGTTTCACCAAATGTACCTGATGAGGTACTTTTGATTTTAGATGGTTCTACCGGACAAAATGCATTTGAACAGGCAAAACAATTTACCAAGGCTACCGAAGTTACTTCATTGGCAATTACCAAATTAGATGGTACTGCAAAGGGTGGTGTAGTGATAGGAATTTCCGATCAATTCCAGATTCCTGTAAAATATATTGGTGTTGGAGAAGGAATTGATGATCTGCAGGTATTCAATAAAGTGGAATTTGTAGATTCGTTCTTTAAGTAAAAAGTTAAAAGGATAAATCTAAAAAGAATGAAGTCCCACTTTTGGGGGATTTAGGGTGCATGAGAACAAAATCAACAAAAAAAAATAAAATCAATGTAGTAACTTTAGGTTGCTCAAAGAACGTTTACGATAGCGAAGTTTTGATGGGGCAACTCAAAGCTAATGGTAAAGAAGTTGTACATGAAGATGTTAATGACGATGGAAATATTGTGGTGATCAATACCTGTGGCTTTATTGGTGATGCAAAGGAAGAATCAGTAAATACCATTTTACAATATGTTGATAAAAAGGAAAGAGGAGAGATTGATAAAGTTTTTGTAACCGGATGTTTAAGTGAGCGTTACAAACCTGATCTTGAGAAAGAAATTCAGAATGTTGATCAATATTTTGGAACGCATGATCTTCCAAATCTATTAAAGGCTTTGGAAGCCGATTATAAACACGAATTAGTTGGAGAAAGACTAATAACTACTCCAAAGCATTATGCATATTTAAAAATTGCAGAAGGATGTGATCGTCCATGTTCATTTTGTGCAATTCCTTTAATGCGTGGAAAACATATTTCAACTCCTATTGAAGACCTTGTAAAAGAATCCAAAAAATTAGCTGCAAAAGGGGTTAAAGAATTAATTTTAATAGCTCAGGATCTTACTTATTACGGATTAGATATTTATAAAAAAAGAGCGTTGGCTGATCTGTTAAAAGAATTGGTTAAAATTGATGGGATTGAATGGATAAGGTTACATTATGCTTTTCCTACAGCTTTTCCGCTGGATGTACTAGATGTAATGAAGAATGAACCAAAGATATGTAACTATCTTGATATTCCTTTGCAGCATATAAATACCGAATTGTTACGATCTATGAAGCGAGGAACTACTTCTGAAAAAACAAGAAAATTATTAGAACAGTTTAGAAAAAAAGTGCCTAATATGGCTGTTCGTACTACTTTAATTGTTGGATATCCGGGTGAGACCGAAGAACAGTTTGAAGAATTAAAACAATTTATAATTGATTCTCGTTTTGAAAGGATGGGCTGTTTTGCCTATTCGCATGAAGAAAATACAAATGCCTTTCTATTAAATGATGATGTTCCTGAAGATGTAAAGCAAAAAAGAGTTGCATACCTTATGGATATTCAAAGTCAGATCTCATTTGAATTTAATCAGGAAAAAGTCGGGAAGGTTTTTAGATGTATTTTCGACAGAAAAGAAGGAGATCATTTTATAGGTAGAACCGAATTTGATAGTCCGGATGTAGATAATGAAGTTTTGGTAGATGCCACTAAACATTATATTCAAATAGGGCAATTTATTGATATTAAAATTTTAGAAGCAACAGAATTTGATCTGTATGGTGAACCTGTGAAGTAAAGTTCCAGATTTTAGTTGTAAAGATAAACCTCGAACCTGAGACCCAAAACTTAAAATTATTTAAGTATTTTTACGAAAACATTCAATAATTGATCAAACACAAAAGCATACCATTTCAAGATACTGGATTTTTTACCAAGATCATCTGCGATTATTTAGACAAAAAGAAGGAAACTACTCAGTATTACGATCAATTCCCTGATCTAAAGGGGTTTGAAAAGCAAATTGAATATAAAAGAATATCCTTTTCTAAGGCTTCTAGAAAAGTATTGGTTTCACAATTAAGAAAACAATACAATAGTTTTGAAGTTTCTGCAGCAACAAAAAAGAATTTAGATCTACTGACAAAGGATAATACATTTACAATAACCACGGGGCATCAATTAAATTTATTTACCGGTCCGCTTTATTTTTTATATAAAATTATTACCGCTATAAATCTTTCAAAACAATTAATGAAAAATTTCCCACAAGATAATTTTGTTCCGGTTTACTGGATGGCCACAGAAGATCACGATTTTGAAGAAATTCAATTTTTTAACTATAATAATAATAAGATCAAGTGGCAAAGAGAATTAAAAGGAGCGGTAGGGGATTTGTCAACTGATGGCCTAGATAAAGTTTTTGAAGAATTCTCTTACCTTTTAGGACAAGGAAATAATGCAAGAAAATTAAAGATATTATTTCAAAAAAGTTATCTAGAACATAATAATTTGACGGATGCAACAAGATATTTAGCCAATGAACTTTTTGGCTTGTTTGGTTTGGTAATTATTGATGGAAATGATAGGTTATTAAAAACCGAATTTGTGCCTTATATAAAAGATGAATTGGTGCACCATATTAGTTTTAATGAAATAACGAAAACAAACAACTCGCTTGAGAAGCAATATAAAATTCAGGTAAACCCCAGAGAGATCAATCTTTTTTATTTAAAAGAAAATTTGCGTGAACGTATAATTTATAAAGATAATTTGTATAAAATTAATAATACTGATCTGGAATTTACTGAAGAAGAAATACTTCAAGAAGTAGATGATTATCCCGAAAGATTTAGTCCGAATGTGTTGACAAGGCCTTTGTATGAAGAAGTGATTTTGCCCAATTTATGTTATATTGGAGGAGGAGGCGAATTGGCTTATTGGTTTGAGTTAAAGCGTTATTTTGAAAAGGTTAGAATACCTTTTCCTATTTTACTTTTGCGAAATTCTGTTCTGTTGATCAGTAAGAAGCAAGCTCAAAAACTAATTAAATTGAACATTTCTTTAAATGATCTATTTTCAAAACACGATGATCTTATCAATAAAAAAGTTAGAGATAATTCTGAAATCAAAATTGATTTTTCTGAACAGAAAGCACGATTAAATAAAATATTTTTGGAATTAGAAGAAATTTCTCATTGTACTGATAAGTCATTTTTAGGTGCCGTAAAGGCACAACAAAAAAAGCAGCTCAACGGTTTAGATAATTTAGAAAAACGATTGTTAAGGGCACAGAAAAGAAAACTAAAGGATCTTGTTGATAGAATTTCAATTTTGCACAATGAATTATTTCCAAAAGGAGGATTGCAGGAAAGAGTTTATAATTTTTCAGAGTTTTATAAAGAAAATGGAGCTGAATTAGTTAACGGTTTGATCAATAATTTAGATCCCTTGCAGTTAGAATTTGATATTTTGGAAATTTAAAATAAATCACTCTATTTATTCATCATTCTAAAGCTATAGTAATCCACAGATCTCTAAAGCTCTAAAATAGGCTTCAGCACGATATTCGGTATTAAAATTCATAATTTCTTTAGGAGAGATCCAATATAATTTATCAAATTCATCATCCTGTGGAATTACATTTGCATGAATGGTGTGTTGTATCTTAACAATACTGAGTTCTTGTCCCATATAAATTGGATGAACATCAGGAGGAAAAGGATATTTGATCTTTTCTTTATATATTTCAATAATTAGATGATCTTCCAAAAAATAATCTAATTCTTCAATTAATTCTCTTTTAATCCCGACAATGATGTTTTCGCCTTTCTCCAGACCCCCCTGAGGAAATTTATAGCTTTTATCTCTTGGAGAATAACCAATCAGGATTTGATTTTCCTGATTGATAATAACAGCCATTACTGCTTGACGATAAATTTTTGGCATGAGTATGCAAGATTTGTAACAAAAATATAAAGATATAAATAAAAAAAGAGACCGGATTTTAATCCGGTCTCTTTCATTATT
>DAOUPQ010000081.1 GCA_030626085.1 Flavobacteriia bacterium | reverse complement strand
TTGGATAATCTTCAGTAGCTTCCATCACCATTCGTAACCTGTGATGATCTGCCAATAATGTTTTTTTTTCTTTAAATGGATTATGAGGTGTAACCACAAACCAAACCTCATCTAAATCAGAAAATTCAGCCATATGATTGGCAATGATCAAATGCCCAATATGAATTGGATTAAAAGTGCCAAAAAAAAGTCCGATTTTCATATTTTAAATTTATAGGACATATAAAAAGATCCCTCCACTTCGGTCGGGAAGTCGTTAAACAAAATAAATTATTTATTTATAAAATCCTTTACCAAATTACATGCTTCTTTCTTTGCTTTTTCTAAATTATCATTCACTAAAACCACATCAAAATCTTGTGCAAATTTTAATTCTTTTTCAGCTTTATCTACGCGTTCTTTAATTTTATCTTCAGTATCTGTTTTTCTGTTTCGCAATCTTTTTTCCATTTCTTCAATTGAAGGTGGTTGAACAAAAACAGCCAATGTTCTTTCAGGATATTTACTTTTAATTCGCAAACCTCCAACCACATCAATATCAAAAATTACATGATTCCCATTAGCCCAAATACGATTTACTTCTGATTTTAAAGTTCCGTAAAAATTATCTTTATAAACTTCTTCCCATTCTAAAAAAGCATCATTATCAATGTGTTTTTTAAATACTTCGGGTGAAATAAAATAATAGTCTTTTCCTTCTTTTTCGCTACCTCTTTTTTGTCGTGATGTTACTGAAATTGAAAATTCAAGATCGAGCTCGTTTTGCGCTAATAAATGATGAACAATGGTGGTTTTACCTGAACCGGAAGGGGCTGAAAAAACAAATAATTTTCCTTTACTTTTCCTCATATTTACAAAACATTCAATAATTGTTCTTTAATTTTTTCAAGATCATCTTTCATTTGTACTACCAATTTCTGCATGGGTGCGTAATTTGCCTTTGAACCAATCGTATTGATCTCTCTACCAATTTCTTGTGAAATAAATCCTAATTTTTTTCCATTTGAAATGTCAGAATTTAACTCTTTTAAAAAATAATCTAAATGATTGGTCAAACGTACTTTTTCTTCAGTTATATCTAATTTTTCAAGATAATAGATCATTTCTTGCTCAAACCTATTATCATCAACACTGTTTTTAATTTCAATTATTGCAGCTTGCAACCTTTTTCTAACAGCCTGCAACCTTTCTTCATCAATATCAATAACACCATTTAAATTTTCTTTAATTGTTTTGATCCTTAAAATAAAATCCTTTTTTAAGACACTTCCCTCATCTTCTCTAAAAACCTTTAATTTAGCAATTGCCTCATTGATGATTTCTTCTAATAAATTCCATTCCTTTTCATCCAACTCCGCTTTTTCAATTTTTAATACATCGGGTAAGCGCATTACTATTGCCAAAAGATCATCAGCTGAAGAGTTGTTAATATTTTGCAATTGTGCAATATAGTTTTGTACAATACTTTCATTGATTACGGTAGTAGTTTCATCTCCGGTAGATTCAATAAATAAACTAAAATCAATTTTACCTCTTAATAGATTTTTAGCTAAAATTCTCCTCATTTCAATCTCTTTTGCCCTGTAAAGAGAAGGCATTCGTGTGTTGAGGTCTAAATTTTTACTATTGAGTGATTTTATTTCTACGGTTATTTTTTTTGTTGGTAATTGTAATTGAGATTTACCATAACCTGTCATCGATTGTATCATAAATTTATTTTAAATAAGATTCGCAAAGTTAAACAAAAAGGATATATTTATTAGGTTTCCTCTTTGGGTTTCCTCGATACCAGATAAACACCAACAAATATTAAAAGTGTAGCCATTATTTTTACTTCAGATAGTGTGTCGCTTTCTGTAAAAAGAGCATAAGTTGAGGCCAAAACCGGTTGTAAATAAATAAAAATACTCAGGGTTGTGGGTTTTAATTTTCTTATGGCAAATAAATTAAACATGTATGTTAAAAATGTTGTAAAAACAACTATAAATCCAATTTTTTGCAATGCAATTAAAGGTAAAATATGCCAATCGACTTCTCTTAATTCTCCTATTCCAAAGGGAATAACCATAATTAAACCAAACAAATACAACCATTTTGCAAAAGTTAAAGGATTATACTTATTGGTTAAATTTTTGATCAATATTAAATATAAAGCATAAGATGTTGCGTTTACAAAAATTAAAAGATTACCTGTTAAACTTTGATCTTCCAATTCAAAGCCTCCACCATAAACAATAAGTAACAGCGCTCCGGCCATTCCTATAAAAATACCGGCTAATTTTTTTTTGGTTGCTTTTTCGTTTAAAAAAAAAGTGGAAAAGGATAATACCAATATGGGTGCCATTACCATGATTACCGAAGCACTTATGGGCGAAGTCATGCTTAATCCTTTAAAAAACGCAAGCATATTTAAGGCAATACCAAAAAAACTTGCTAAAAGTATTCTTGTAAAATCCTGAAATGCAATTTTTTCTTTTTTAATAAAAGTACCACCAATCCAAAATAATAAAGTAGCACCCAAGACCCGTAATAGAATAAACCCATAGGGTTTAATGTATAGTGGCATAACATCTTTGGCAATTGTAAAACTAACTCCATAGATCAACGCTGCTAAAAATGCTAATAAAAATGCAATATTTTTTGAATTCAATTTATAACTTGTTGAACATTAATTATATATATTACTACTAAATCTTATTAAATTTACACTAGGCTTTAGTTCTTAGTTTGTGCAAAGCATAGGCAATAGCATTATGTGAAACAGGTTTTCCTTTAAATCTATTAGTGATGATCTCTTTTTCATGTAGGTTCGCTTCTAACTGATTTAAAATATTCATTAAATGCATTTTCATGTGCCCTTGCTGAATTCCTGTAGTGGTCAAAGCTTTTAAAGCAGCAAAATTTTGTGCCAACCCAGCAACAGCTACTATTTGCATTAATTCTTCAGCAGATGGATTTTGTAATATTTCTAAGGACAACTTTGCTAAGGGGTGTAATTTTGTTAAACCTCCAACAGTACCTACGGATAAAGGTATTTCAATCCAAAAGTAAAAATTTCCATTTTCCATTTTTGCATTAGTTAAACTTTTGTATTTACCACTTCGAGAAGCATAGGCATGAGCCCCGGCAGCAACAGCTCTAAAATCATTTCCGGTTGCCAAAACTACAGCATCAATACCATTCATTATTCCTTTATTATGGGTAACTGCTCTGTAGGGTGATACATTGGCAATTTGAACGGCTTGAATAAACTTTTCTGCATAATATTTGGGCTTATCATCAAAAAATTCTTCAATCTTACAAGTAACTTCTGCCCTAACTAAGCATTCAGGGACATAATTTGATAAGATACTCATAACAATATTGATCTCATTATTGTTAAAGGTACGTGCAATTGCCTCTAAACAAGAATTGATGAAATTAGCACCCATGCTATCGGCTGTTTCAAAAGTAACATACAATTGATAATAATTATCCATACCGGTAGTTTTATCAAGAAGTTCGATATCAATGATACCACCACCTCTTTTTCGCATATTTTTAGTGATCAATTCGGTAGCATTTAACAATTGTGATTTGATCTTATTAAAATACAATTGTAATTTCTCAAAAGAGTCTTCATACATAAAGTGTACTTGACCCACTTTAATTGTCGAAATTACTTTTGCATGAAAACCTCCTCTTTCACTCCAAAATTTAGCAACAAGAGATGCTGCTGCAACAACCGAGCTTTCTTCAATTGCCATAGGAATAGCATAAGGTTTGCCATTGATTATAAAATTTGGTGCGATAGCATACGGAACATAAAAATTAGAAATTGTATTCTCAATGAATTCATCGTGTAATTGTTGTAATTTTTTATCAGAACTTATATATTGATTTAAAGTTGTAATTCCGTCTTCAATATCAGAAAAATAATTATTGGCCAGCCAATTAATTTTTTCTTCTTTAGATAGTTTTGAAAATCCCGTTACAATTTTTGACATGACTATTTAGATTTTTTTCAAATATAAAGATAATCAAGTATAAAAAATTAAAATTTAAACTTGAAAATTAAGTGATTTGACATATTTTGCGTAAACTTGAAAATTAAAAATAAAATGATTTACAAATGAAAAAAATTATAATCCTTTTACTATTTTTTTCTTCTACAATTTTTGCTCAAAAACAAAATATTACCATAGAAGATCTTTGGGTTAAAGGAACTTTTAGAACAGAAGGTTTAGAGAATTTTCACGCCATGAAAAACGGTGATTTTTACACTATTTTAAATTACAGCCAAAATGGAGTATCGCTTGATAAATATAATTATAACACATTACAAAAAACCGAAACAATATTGGCTAGCAATGATCTAGCCGGAATAAAAAAATTTGAAGATTACAGTTTTAGTGAAGATGAAACAAAGATCATAATTGGAAAAGATACCGAAAGAATTTTTCGTCATTCTAAAGTTGGCGATTATTATGTTTATGATATTTCCAGTAAAAAACTCGATCTAATAGCAGAGTTTAAAATTCAGGAACCTACTTTTTCTCCTGATGGTAAAAAAGTTGCTTTTTCCTATCAAAACAATTTATATGTAAAAGATCTGAACACATCTAAAATTACGCAAATTACTTTTGATGGAGAGATCAACAAAATTATAAACGGGATTACGGATTGGGTTTACGAAGAAGAATTTGGTTTTGTAAGAGCTTTTGACTGGAATGGAGATTCTGATAAAATTGCATTTATTAGATTTGATGAAAGTAAAGTACCGGAATACAAAATGGATATTTATGGAAAAGAATTGTATCCTGATCAACAGGTTTTTAAGTACCCAAAAGCAGGTGAAAATAACTCTGAAATTAGCTTACATATCTACAATTTAAATACTCAAAAAAGTGATCTAGTAAATTTAGGAATTTTAAAACAGTATTATATTCCAAGAATTCAATGGACTAAAGAACCCAATACTTTAGCCATAACGTCTTTAAATCGTCATCAAAATAATTTAAATTTGATTTTTGTTGGTGGAAATTCATTAAAAAATCAATTGATCTTAAACGAAAAAGATGCTGCCTATATTGATATAACAAATAATCTTACTTTTTTAAAAGATAATAGTTTTATCTGGACAAGTGAAAAAGACGGATTCAATCATATTTATCATTATGACAGTAAAGGGAAATTAAAAAATCAAGTAACCAAAGGAAACTGGGAAGTTACTTCCTATTACGGCTTTGATGACAAAACCAATAGAATATTTTATCAATCTACCGAAGAAGGTTCAATAAACCGAAGTATTTACTCTATAGGAATTAATGGTAAGAATAAGAAAAAACTCAATGATAAAATTGGTACAAACCGCGCTGCTTTTAGCAATAGTTATCATTATTTTATCAATACTTTTTCAAATTCAAATACGCCCACAGTTTATACATTAAACGATGCTATTTCCGGTAAAGAACTCAAAGAAATTAAAAACAACCTCAATTTAGCCGAAAAACTTACCTATTTCAATGTGTCAAAAAAAGAATTTTCTACAATTAAAACCAAAAATGGAGAATTAAATATGTGGATGATCAAACCTCCTGATTTTGATTCAAGCAAAAAATATCCACTTTTTATGAATCAGTATTCCGGTCCTGGTTCGCAAAGTGTAAGAAATAGCTGGTATGGTAGAAATGATTATTGGTATATGATGTTGGCCCAAAAAGGCATAATCATAGCCTGCGTTGATGGAAGAGGAACCGGTTTTAAAGGTCGGGATTTTAAAAAAGTTACCTATAAAGAACTAGGAAAATTTGAAATTGAAGATCAGATTGAAGCTGCAAAAGAATTGGGAAAACTAAAATACATCGATGAAAAACGAATCGGTATATGGGGTTGGAGTTATGGTGGATATATGAGTTCTTTAGCAATAACTAAAGGTGCTGATGTGTTTTCAATGGCTATTGCTGTTGCCCCGGTTACTTCATGGCGTTTTTACGATTCGGTTTATACTGAACGATATATGCAAACTCCTCAGGAAAATGCTAGTGGTTATGATCAAAATTCACCTTTAAATTATGCTCATTTACTAAAAGGTGATTATTTATTGGTTCATGGTTCGGGTGATGACAATGTGCATTACCAAAATTCTGCCAGAATGATCAATGCTTTGGTTGAAGCTAATAAACAGTTTGAGTTTATGGTTTATCCTGATAGAGCACATGGAATTTACAAAGGGAAAAACACACGATTACACCTTTATAAAAAAATGACTACTTTTATCGATAATTCATTTGAAATATCTCAGGAAAGAAATACCCAACAATTAAAAAAATAATTTAACTCAATTTTTAAAATTTTCACCAATGGAAGAAACAAAATTTAGAACATCACATCCTAAGGGATTATATACACTCTTTGCAACCGAGATGTGGGAACGGTTTTCGTATTACGGAATGCGTTCATTATTGGTTTTATATCTAACGGCAACTGTTGTAAATGGTGGGTTTGGATTAGACAGGGAAGCAGCTCTTGAGATCTATGCAATATTTACAGGACTTGTTTACTTAACTCCAATTTTAGGTGGTTGGGTTTCCGATAATTTATTAGGTCAAAGAAAAACAGTATATATTGGTGGTTTGGTAATGGCTATAGGTCAGTTTGTATTGGCTACTGGCGCTTTTATGCATGGATGGGAACCAGAATTTAGAGCCTTTGTTTCGCATTTCGGATTGGGAGTATTGATTCTTGGTAATGGTTTTTTCAAGCCAAATATCTCTACAATGGTAGGTGAATTCTATGACGATAATGACCCGATGAAAGATTCGGCTTTTAATATTTTCTATTTAGGAATTAATTTAGGTGCAATTTTAGGTACTTTCATTGCAGGAGGATTAGGAGAAAATGTTGATTGGGGATGGGGATTCTTAACAGCAGGTCTTGGTATGGTAATTAGTGTTATTTGGTTAAATGCAAGAGAAAATACTCTAGAACACTATGGTTTACCACCAGATACACCAAAAGATCAAAATAGACTTGATGCAAAAGACTGGAGAGATATAATGATTTGGGTTGTAGGTTTGGTTGTTGGAATCATACTATTAATGAATATTTGGGACCATCTACCTGATTCAGTTACAACAATAATAACTTATGTTGGATTTACCGCAATTATATTAGGTCTTGGTTATATTATTACTAAAGGAACCAACGGGGCTAAAGAATGGAGTAGGATGGCTGTTATTATCGTACTAGCTATATTTAATGTAGTATTTTGGGCTGGTTTTGAACAAGCAGGTGGTACTTTTAGTTTATTTGCAAAAGACAATACAGACAGAATGATGTTTGGTTGGGAAATGCCGGCAACATGGTTTCAAAATGTAAACTCTCTGGTAATTCTTATTGGAGCTCCAATATTTGCTGGTTTATGGATATGGTTAGATAAAAAGGGTTGGAACCCTAGAACACCAATAAAATTTGCACTTGGTTTAGCACTCGCAACAGTAGCTTTTTGGGTTATGACGCAAGCTTCACATGCTGCCGAAGGAGGAGATTTGGTTTCTCCTTTCTGGTTAGTAGGGGTTTATGTTTTATTAACTATAGGAGAATTAATGCTTTCGCCGATTGGTTTATCGATGATTACCAAACTTGCTCCGGGTAAATTGGTTTCTGTGGTGATGGGATTATGGATGGCGAGTTTTGCCGCAGGTAATTATTTAGCAGGAATGTTAGAAAGTATTTTACATAAATATGATTTCGAATTGTACCCGTTTATCATGATGATGATGCTAGGTTCAACAATACTGTTGTTCATACTTTCACCATTCTTAAGCAAAGCAATGAAAGGAATACATTAATTATAATGAAAGTATTAAATTAAATAAATATTTAAACCCTGTTAAATTTTTGACAGGGTTTATCTTTAAAAAATAATTATGAGTAAAGAAAAAAAATCATTTTTCCAGGTTATAGGTTCTTACCCTAAAAGTTTTTGGGTTGCCAGTATTATGGAACTTTTTGAACGTTGGGCATGGTATGGACTTTTTGCTGTTTTAGCATTGTATTTAACCGGTTCAACCGATGAAGGGGCATTGGGTTTTACCCATACTGAAAAAGGTCAAATAATGGGGTTTGTGACAGCAATTTTATATTTATTACCCCTTTTTACCGGTGTTGTAGCTGATAAGATTGGTTATAAACTATCGTTGATCATTG
>DAOUPQ010000013.1 GCA_030626085.1 Flavobacteriia bacterium | reverse complement strand
TTAACAGATGATAATGCTGAAGATAAGATATCAACCAAGGCTCGTTTGGAAAAGTTAGAGCCAATGGAAATTGTACAAAAGTACACTGTTGATTTTCATCAAATTTTACAAAAATTTAATTTATTACCTCCAAGTATTGAACCTACAGCTACAGGGCATATACTAGAACAAATTGAAACAATTAATACAATAATAGATAATGGATTGGCCTATGAAATTAATGGATCGGTTTATTTTGATGTATTAAAATACAATGAAAAAGAAAATTATGGAATCTTATCTAAAAGAAAAATTGAAGATGCTATTGAAAATACAAGAGTTTTAGATGGTCAGAGTGATAAGAAAAATCCACAAGATTTTTCTCTTTGGAAAAAGGCTGGGCCAGAACATATTCAACGATGGAATTCGCCCTGGAGTATTGGTTTTCCAGGATGGCATCTGGAATGTACTGTAATGAGTACTAAATATTTAGGAGAACAATTTGATATACATGGTGGCGGGATGGATTTAAAATTTCCACATCACGAATGTGAGATTGCTCAATCTCAAGCTTGCAATCATATAGCTCCTGTAAATTATTGGATGCATGGAAATATGTTGACCATGAATGGGAAGAAGATGTCAAAATCTACCGGTAACAGTATTTTACCCAATGAGATATTTACTGGAGATAATGAGCATATTGCCAAGGCATACAGTGCGAGTGTTGCACGCTTCTTTATGCTTCAAGCACATTATAGGAGTATTTTAGATTTCTCTAATGATGCAATTTTAGCTTCTGAAAAAGGTTATAATCGTTTGATGGAGGCAATCGATCTATTGTCAAAATTAACCATATCAGATACTTCAACTTTTAATGTTAAAACATGGAAACAAAAATGTTATGATGCAATGAATGATGATTTTAACAGCCCGGTTTTAATATCTCATCTATTTGAAGCCGTAAAAGTTATTAACCTGATAAAAGATGGTAAAGAAAGTTTAACTCAAAAAGATTTGCAGGAATTTAAAAAAGTACTAAATGATTTTATATTCGATGTTTTAGGCTTAGAAAAAACAGAAGTTGGAGAGAATAATTCAGATAAATTATCAGGAGTTGTTGAAATTCTTATTGAAATGCGCAACCATGCCAGAGCAGATAAAGATTGGGTCTTATCAGATAAAATTAGAGATGAGTTATTGGCTTTGGGTATTCAACTTAAAGACGGAAAAGAAGGCACAAGTTTTACAGTAAATTGATAAAAAATCTTTTTGAAAATAATTCGTAAAATATTAATATTTCCATTTATTGTTCTGGTTCGATTTTATCAAGTCGCAATATCACCTTATACACCCAACAGTTGTCGATATTCACCAACATGTTCGCATTATACGGTAGAAGCTTTGCAAAAACATGGATTATTCAAGGGAGGCTGGCTTTCAATTAAAAGAATTACAAGTTGTAATCCTTGGGGTGGGAGTGGTTATGATCCTGTTCCTGAAAAAATGCCAAAGGATAAATTGTAATTGCTTTGTACTCAATTAATCTTAAATAAATTATTTAACTTAAAAAGATGAAATTCAACTATTTTATTTACAACTATAAATCCGAAACATAAAATATTATTTTCTCGGATGAAATTTTTCAACAACATCTTTTAGAAAACTTCTGTCAACATGCATATAAATTTCAGTTGTAGTAATACTCTCATGGCCTAGCATTTGTTGTATAGCCATAAGGTCGGCACCGTTTTCCAGAAGATGAGTTGCAAAAGAATGTCTAAAAGTATGCGGACTCACATTTTTATGAATTCCGGCTTTAGCAACCAGATCTTTGATGATCATAAAGATCATGTTTCTGGTAATTTGTTTCCCTCTTCTGTTTAAAAATAAAGTATCTTCAAATCCTTTTTGATTTTTAATTTTTGAACGAATCTGATCGATGTATATATTTATAAATTTAATTGTATTTTGATTTATAGGAACAAAACGTTGTTTATTTCCTTTACCAATAACCCTTATAAATCCTTCTTCAAAGAAAAGGTCTGATTTTTTTAGATTGGTCAATTCAGAAACCCGTAAACCACAACTGTACAATGTTTCTAAGATAGTTCTGTTACGTTCACCTTCAGGAGAGCTCAAATCGATTTGTTTGATAATGTTATCAATTTCTTCAGTAGAAATTGTATCGGGTAATTTTCGTCCAATCTTAGGGGTTTCAATTAGGTCGGTAGGATTATTCTTACGGTAATCCTCAAAAATAAGATAGTTAAAAAAGTTGCGTAAGCCAGAGATCTGTCTGGCTTGAGTACGCGCATTTACTTTTTTTGAAATCGTATAGATAAACTGTTGAATAATTTCTTCGTCAATAGAAATCGGAGAGACTTTAATACTATTTTCTTCTAAATAGGATATTAACTTTTTTACATCTCGAGAATAACTTTCGATTGAATTTTTAGCCAATCCTCGTTCAATTTTTAAAAAGTCTTGATAATCTTGTATTGCATTATTCCAATTCATATGTAAATGTATTAAAATAACAGACTAAATTTTATTTTAGTACTTTTGATTTTTAAATTTTATATTAAGCTTAAGGTCAATGAAAATTATCATCATAAACGGTCCAAATCTAAATCTTTTAGGAAAAAGAGAGCCGGGAATATACGGGAATTTTACTTTTGAAGAGTTTTTTAAAGAATTACAGCATAAATATTTCAATATTGAATTACAATATTTTCAATCAAATATTGAAGGAGATCTTATTGATAAAATTCAGGAAACAGGCTTTACTTTTGATGGGATTATTTTGAATGCCGCTGCTTATACGCATACTTCGGTAGGAATTGGAGATGCCATTAAAGCAATTCAAACACCTGTTATTGAAGTACATATTTCAAATGTTTATCAAAGAGAATCTTTTAGGCATCAATCTTTTATTTCTCCAAATGCTAAAGGTATTATTGTTGGATTTGGCCTACAAAGTTATGAGTTGGCATTACTTTCTTTTATAAAAAACAACAGTTTATAATTTTTTTGAAATTACTAAGATTTATCATCTTAATTCTGAATTTCATTCTTTATTTTTACGTTTTATAAAATTTAAAGATATGATATTAGTAGCTGATAGTGGTTCAACCAAGACAAATTGGATTGCCTTGGATAAAAATGGTAAAACTTTTTTCAAAACTGATACAAAAGGATTAAATCCTGCTGTGTTTCCAAAAAAGACCTTATACAATAGAATTGTTAAAAAGAAAGAGCTTAACGATATTAAAAAGAAAGTTGACAAGATCTTCTTTTACGGAGCAGGTTGTGGTACTCAAACAGCTAGGAATTATTTACAAGAGGTTTTTGAAGATATTTTCAGTAATGCAGATATTGAGATCTACGAAGATACAATTGCCGCTGTTAAATCATTACAAACAACTGAGCCCGGTATAGTTTGCATTTTAGGTACAGGATCTAATTGTAGTTATTTTGACGGAAAAAAGACTCATCAAAAAGTAATTTCGTTAGGTTATATCATTATGGATGATGCTAGTGGTAATCAATATGGCAGACAATTGTTACGTGATTATTATTTCCATAAAATGCCAAAAGATCTGGCAGAAAAATTTGAAAAATCGTATGATCTAAGTCCTGATATTATAAAAGAACACTTGTACAAAGAAGAAAATCCCAATACTTATTTAGCACAATTTGGAAGGTTTTTGATAGAGAATAAGAAAAATGATTACGCACAGAAAGTTATTAAAACAGGTTTGAGAACATTTGTTGAAAATCAAATCTTACAATTTGAAGAAAGTGCCAATATTCCAATTTATTTTGTAGGATCTATCGCGCATTTTTTAAAAGATGAAATTGAAGAAGTTTTGGGTGAATACAATTTAAAATTAGGAAAAATTGTACGTCATCCTATTATTACTTTAGCTAAATATCATTCTGAAAATATTTAATTATGGAGATCGCCATTATTGCCCACGATGGAAAAAAAGCTGAAATGGTTCAGTTTTTGATGGATAATAAAGAAGTATTGCAATCAAAAAAAATAAATTTGATTGCTACCGGTACTACTGGTTCAAAAGCTATTAAAGCAGGGTTTGAAATTGAGCAAATGTTATCTGGGCCCTATGGTGGTGATGCGCAAATTGCGGCAAGGGTAGCTGAAGGTAAGACAAAAATTGTTTTATTTTTTAGAGATCCATTAGAAAAACATCCCCATGAACCGGATATCTTTATGTTGATGCGTTTGTGTGATGTTTATGATGTGCCTTTAGCAACTAATCCGGCAACAGCTCAGCTTATTCTGAAGAGTATTTGAATTAAACGCTTTTAATTACTGTTGTTACAATTCCCCAGATGATAAAGTCATTTTCTGATGTAACTTTAATTGGCTTATAATTTTTATTTTCGGCTATTAGCCAAATGATGTCTCGTTCAATTTTTATTCGTTTTACAGTAAATTCACCATCAATAAAGCAAACAGCAATTTTACTGTCGGTTGGTTCTAAACTTTTGTCGATGATCAACAGATCACCATCACTTAATCCGGCATCAACCATAGAATCGCCTTTAACTCTTCCGTAAAAAGTTGCCGAAGGGTTATGAATAAGCTCTTTGTTTAGATCGATTGAGAGGTCTAAAAAGTCATCAGCCGGACTGGGAAAACCTGCACTTATACCATTTTCTACAAAAGGGAGATCCAATTTTGAAGTAGTTTCAGCCGAATAAAATTCGATAGTTTTTGTTTTATGTAAATTGATCAATTTCAATATTAAAAATTATTTAAGCAAATTTACATTATTCATGATGATTATTAAAAATGATTTCAAAATTTCTACTATCTTTAAAACAATTAATGAATCGCTTTTAATACGAATTAATAATAATAATAATGTCAAAATCTTATCTAATTTTAGTTTTCTTATTGATCAATATTTATTTTCTAAATGCTCAAAATCCTTTAATTAATGATCCTTCACTTAATTATGATGGTAGCAGAATAGCTTTTAATTATCAAGGAGATATTTGGATCGCAAATGCAAACGGGACAAATATTAAAAGATTAACAGTTCATGAAGCCTATGATGCGTATCCTTTGTGGAGCACTGACGGTAAATCTATTGCATTTCAAAGTAATCGCTATGGTAATAATGATATTTTTGTTATTCCCGTAGAAGGGGGCTTATCAAAACGATTAACCTATGCATCTTCTGATGATAAGCTTACAGATTTTTCTAAAAATGGAGAGATCCTATTTAATACAAAGCGTAATTTTAATCAAATAGAATGGGAACCTGAAATCCAAACTGTTAATGTTAAAGGAGGTACACCATATCTTAAGTTAAAAGCATTTGGTTATGACGCTACTTTATCACCTGATAAATATAATATCACTTTTGTTAAGGGGCCTTGTAGGATACAACGTGAAGAATACAAAGGTCCGGCAAATAAGGATATTTGGTTGTATAATATTGAAAGAGATAAATATCAACAATTAACCACTTTTAGTGGGAATGATTTTTATCCAAAATGGGCAGATAATCAAACTATTTATTATCAATCAGCAAAAGACGGAAAATATAATGTGTATAAAATGAAGATCTCTGATAATGGATTAAAAACCGGTAATGAAGAACAGGTTACTGATTTTAAAGACATGGGTATATTTTCATTTAATATTAGTAAAAATGGCAAAAAGGTAATTCTGGTAAAGGGAGATCAATTATTTATTGTTGATACAGGTACAAAATCCAAAACAAAGGTGTCATTAAATTTACATTCTGATTATAGATTTGATCCTGTTGTTCATAAAACCTATTACGGAGATATAGAAGAAATCGAACCATCACCGGATTCTAAATATAGTTTATTTGTAATAAGGGGCGATATTTTTATTACAGAAAACGATAAAGATAAAAGTAAAACAGTTAATGTAACGCACTCATATGCAAGAGATAAGATGGCTGTATGGTTATCAAATGAAGCACTTGTTTTTGTTTCTGACAGAGACGGACAGAATGATTTATATTTACTAAGATCGGCGGATCCAAACGAAAAGAATTTGTTTAAAACATTAAAACGAAAAGTCGATAGAATAACAAAAACAGGTGAAGATGAGAGTTATCCGGTTATTGCTCCAAATGGTAAACAGATAGTTTTTAACAAGGGTCGTGGACAATTAATTGTAGCAAATCTTTCTTCAACAGGGGTGTTGAGCAGTGAGAAAATTCTTTTGGATGGATGGGATACTGCTTCAGGAGTAAGCTGGTCGCCAGATTCTAAGTGGCTTGCCTATAATTTCAGCGATTTAGATTTTAACGAAGAGGTGTATATTCAAAGAGCAGATAATTCTCAAAAACCGATCAATGTTTCGATGCATCCTAAACGAGATCAAAATCCAATTTGGAGTCCTGATGGTTCAAAATTGGCATTTTCTTCCATTAGAAATAATAATGATTATGACGTTTGGTTTGTTTGGCTAAAACTGGAGGATTGGCAAAAAACCAAAGAAGATTGGGATGAAGTAGATGATTCTAAAACAGATGATAAGGGAAAAGATAAAAAAGATGATAAAGAAAAAGATAAAGTAAAATCAGTTTCGTCTGTTGTTATTGATATAGATCAAATACATAGAAGGCAAGTGCAGGTTACTTCATTTACTGGAGGCGAGTTTGCCGAAGGTTTTTCAAAAGATGGTAAAACTATTTATTATGCAACTGGAGGTGGTGGAAGAGGAGATTCAAAAACCGAATCAGATCTGTATAAAATTAAATGGGATGGAAAAGATAAAAAGGCTTTGACAACAGATGATAGCAAGCCCCGGAATATTGAAATAGATAGGGATAAAAAATATATTTTTTATACTGCTAAAGGTGGTAAATTAAATCGAATAAAGTTAAAGGACAGTAACAATGAATCTTTACCCGTTAAAGCCTATATGGATATTGATTATATAAAAGAAAGCAATCAAATATTTGATGAGGCATGGAATGCGATTAATTATGGTTTTTATGATCCTGATTTTCATAGTCATAACTGGAATGACTTAAAGGAAATATATAAACCACTAGCAATGAAAGCTTCTACCAGAATCGATTTTCAAAACATCTTTAATTGGATGTTGGGTCAGGTCAATGCAAGTCATATGGGATTAAGAGGAGGTGAAAATAGAAGCGATCTACAAAAGAATAAAACAGGCTTATTGGGATTAACTTTGATGCCTGAAAAATCAGGAAATATGAAAGTTGAATACGTTACTAAAGATATGCCTGCTGATCGCAATGTAAGTAAATTAAAACCGGGTGATATTATAACAGCTGTTAATGGTACAGCTCTTGCTGAAACGACAAATTTTTATAGTTTACTAAATAATTTGAGTAATGAGAGGATCTATTTAAATGTTACCAGCCTAAAAGGTGTTAAAAGGGAAGTCGTGATCAGACCTAAATCTTCCAATAGAGCTGAAAAATATCAGGCCTGGGTTGATGAGAAGAAAAGATTGACTGATGTATATTCAAATGGTAAATTAGGATATATCCATATTCAGGGAATGAACTGGACAAGCTTTGAGGTGTTTGAGCGTGAATTAACGGCTGCCGGTATAGGTAAAGAGGGAATTATTATTGATGTTCGTTTTAATGGAGGAGGATGGACAACAGATTATTTAATGGCGGTACTCAACGTTGACCAGCATGCTTATACAATTCCACGTGGAGCATCTCAGGATTTAAAAAAGGATCATTTAAAATTTAAAGAACATTATCCTTATAGTGAAAGATTACCATTATCATCATGGACAAAACCATCAGCAGCGATATGTAATGAAAGTAGTTACTCAAATGCAGAAATATTTTCGCATGCTTATAAAAATTTAGGCATCGGACCTTTGATTGGCGTTCAAACTTTTGGCGCTGTAATCTCAACAGGAGGTAAGGGATTAATCGATGGTTCTTATGTGCGAATGCCTTTTAGAGGTTGGTATGTAAAAGCTACTGAAACTAATATGGAATTTAACGGAGCTATACCCGATTTTATCGTTAAAAATAATCCTGATAGTAAGTCAAAAGGCGATGATAAGCAATTGAAAAAGGCGGTTGAGCAGCTTTTGTTAAAAATAAAATGATTATTTTTAGTATTAAATTAAAACTTTATATTAAAACTTATAATAAATTGATAATCAATTTTATAACATGTCACTATAGATAAATCTTATAGTAAGAATTTTAATAATTTTTTCTATTTTTTATAGGTAGAAGGTATTAATAACATATTATCACATTGTAGTATTAAATCATTATCTCATTTAAAAAACATTTTTAAACAGATACACCAAATTTATTTAGATCTTCTTTGAGTTGTTGAGCAAATTTAAAATGAATTCCATTGATTCCAAATTTTTCTGCAGCTTGAACATTTTGAAAATTATCGTCAATAAAAATACTTTGTTTAGGATTTATTTGATAACGATCTAAAAGGATCTTATATATTTTTGGATTAGGTTTTATGATCTTTTCTTCACCTGAAACAATAATCCCTTCAAATTGTTGTAAAAAATCATATCGTTGTAATGCAACCGGAAAAGATTCTGCACTCCAATTGGTCAATGCATATAGCCGTTGTGTATTCGCTTTTTTAAGTTGATCTAATAATGTAACCGTTTCTGTAATAGTTCCACCTAACATATCTTCCCATCTGTCATAAAAGATTCTGATCCATTCTTCATATTCGGGATATTGATCTACTAAAAGTTGTGTTGCATCTTGAAAAGATCTACCGGCATCTTGCGCAACATTCCATTTATGGGTGCAAATAGTATTTAAAAACCAATCTACTTTTTTTTGATCACCGTTAAAGACTTTAAGATAAACATATTCAGGGTTCCAATCGATCAAAACACCTCCCAGATCAAAAACAATAGTATCAATTTTATTATTCATGTTTGCTCTTATAAGTCGTTATCATTGGTTTTGGTGTTTTTCCCCATTAAAAATGCTTTGATAAATCCATCCAGATCACCATCCATAACAGCTTCAACATTAGCAGTTTCGTAACTGGAGCGTACATCTTTAACCAATTTGTAGGGGTGCATTACATAATTCCTAATTTGAGAACCGAAGTCAATTTTCATTTTTCCAGCTTCGATCGAATCTCTTTTTTCGCGTTGTTTTTGTAATTCAATTTCATAGAGTTGAGATTTAAGCATTTGCATTGCTTTTTCTCTATTTTCAAGTTGCGAACGAGTTTCTGAATTTGCAATCATGATTCCGGTAGGTTTGTGGCGTAAAATGGCTTTGGTTTCAACTTTGTTTACATTTTGACCTCCGGCACCTCCTGATCTGGCAAAATCCCAGGTAATATCAGCAGGATTGATTTCAATTTGGATAGTATCATCAGCCAAAGGATAAACATAAACCGATGCAAAACTTGTATGTCGCTTGGCATTGCTGTCAAAAGGTGATATTCTCACAAGACGGTGCACACCATTTTCTCCTTTTAAATATCCAAAAGCATATCCACCATCAATTTCTAGCGTAACGGTTTTTATTCCTGCAACATCACCTTCCTGATAATTTAGTTCTTTTACTTTAAAGCCTTGTTTTTCGCTCCACATCATATACATTCGCATTAACATAAACGCCCAATCGCAACTTTCAGTACCTCCTGCACCCGCTGTGATCTGTAATACTGCACTTAAGTTATCTCCTTCATCTGAAAGCATATTCTTAAACTCAAGTGATTCAAGCAATTTGAGCGTTTTATCATATTGCTGCATAACTTCATCTTCACTGGCTTCATTTTCTTTGTAAAAATCATATAAAACATTTAGGTCTTCACTATCTGATCTAACCTGATTATAATCTTCAGCCCATTTCTTTTTGTCTCTAAGTGTTTTCATTAAGATTTCAGCTTCTTTGGGTTTGTTCCAAAAATTAGGATCTGAAGCTTTTTCTTCATCATTAGAAATTTCAATCAGCTTTTTATCAATGTCTAAATAACCTTTTAATTGATCTACACTATCTATAATTTTTTTAATCTGTTCGGATGTAATCATATCACAAAAATAAACTAAAAAATAAGATTAGATATTTTTATATGGATTCAATTTGTCAGACTTATTTTATATTTTTATACCAAATAATTTCACAATGAAAAAATTTATAGTTTTATTTCTAACCATATTTATTTTTCTTAACAGTTTCTCGCAACAAACAGCTGATTTTGAAACACCAAAATTAACAATAAAAGAAGCCAATAGATTGTCAAAACTGCCGCTGACTTGCATGAATACTGAATATCCTAATAAATTGGGACAAACATTGGGCAGTAGCGAAGATCTAAAAGCTCCAAATGTTTTGCACCCTGCTTTTTATGGTTGTTTTGACTGGCATTCTTCCGTTCACGGGCACTGGTCGTTGGTTAGTTTGTTAAAACAATATCCTGATATTGAGAATTCTGTTCAAATTCGAGAAAAATTATCAAATAATATATCGAAAGAAAATATAGCTGATGAAGTAGAATATTTTAGGGGAAAACACAATAAGATCTATGAGCGGACTTATGGTTGGGCCTGGTTATTAAAATTAGCAGAAGAACTATATTCATGGAATGATCCTTTGGCTAGAGAATTAGAAAGCAATTTACAACCTTTAACATATCTGATTGTTGAAAGGTATATTGAGTTTTTGCCAAAGTTAAATTATCCAATTAGGGTGGGAGAGCATCCAAATACAGCATTTGGATTAACTTTTGCATGGGATTATGCCCATACAGTAAAAAATGAAAAACTGAAAATAGCAATTGAACAAAGAGCTAAAGATTTTTATCTAAATGATGTTTCTTGTCCAATTTCATGGGAGCCGGGAGGTTATGACTTTTTATCACCTTGTTTAGAAGAAGCCGCAATTATGTTGAGAGTACTACCGCATGAAAACTACAAAAAATGGCTTTCACTATTTTTACCTGAGCTTATAGATAAAGATTATCAACTAACCCCAGGAATTGTTTCCGATAGAACTGACGGGAAATTAGTTCATTTAGATGGTGTTAATTTTAGTCGTGCCTGGTGTTTAAATGAAATTGCTAATAAATATGTAGAATACACTCATTTAAAATATATTGCTAATAAACATATTAAATATTCATTACCTAGTATAGTTGATGATAATTATGAAGGAGGCCATTGGTTAGGATCATTTGCAATTTATGCTTTAAATTCAGTAAAATAATAATGAAGAATTGGTTTAAAAACATCGGACCGGCCACATTGGTTACTGCTGCTTTTATTGGCCCGGGTACTGTAACTCTCTGTACGATTGCGGGCGTTAATTTTGGATATGATTTGCTTTGGGCAATGTTATTTTCAATTATTGCAACTATTATTTTACAGGAAATGTCAGCTAGAATTGGTATTGTTTCTCAAAAGGGTTTGGCAGAAATATTGAGAAGTGAAATTAGCAATCCTTTTTTAAGGATAATATCTTCTGTATTGGTAATTTCTGCAATTGTTATTGGAAATGCCGCTTATGAAGCAGGAAATATTAGTGGAGGTGTTTTGGGTCTGGCTTCAATATTGCCTGAAACAACCATTAATATTGGAAGTTATTCATTTAATTATTTAAGTATAATTGTCGGTTTTATTGCGTTTATTTTACTTTATATCGGCAATTATAAGGTACTTGAACGTAGTTTAATAGTTCTGGTTATTTTAATGAGTCTATCTTTTTTAACTACTGCAATTATCACCAAACCGGATTTTTTAGCAATTATCAAAGGAATCTTTATACCAAAATTTTCTGAAGACAGCTTACTTACAATTATTGGTTTGATCGGTACTACCATCGTTCCGTATAATTTGTTTTTACATGCATCATTGGTTAAAGAAAAATGGCATAATAATGAAGATTTACAATTTGCAAGAAAAGATACTTTTATAGCTGTTTTGATTGGAGGGGTTGTTTCAATGGCAATAATTATATCAGCAGCAGCTTCAAATTTGACTTCAGTTAATAATGCAATTGATCTGGCAGAAGGTTTGGTACCGCTATATGGCGAATTTGCTAAATATTTTTTGGCCATTGGATTATTTGCAGCCGGTATCACTTCAGCGATAACTGCCCCATTAGCAGCGGCTTATGTCACTAATGGGATATTAGGTTGGAAAGGCGGATTGAGATCTACAAAATTTAAAGCAGTTTGGATGTTTATTCTATTCTTAGGAGTTTTATTTTCGTCATTAGAATTGAAACCCATTGAGATCATTAAATTTGCTCAAATCGCTAATGGAATGTTATTACCAATAATTACAGGGTTTTTATTATGGATAATGAATAAAAAAGATATTTTAGGAAAATATTCAAATAATTTAGTCCAAAATATTTTAGGATTTATTATTTTAGGGGTTACAATTTTTTTAGGAATAAAGAGCGTTTTAAAAGTATTGTTATCGTTATAAATATAAAGTGTATGGATATTAATTGTGATTTAGATGAAGGAATTGGTAAAGATGATCAAATAATGCCATTTATTACTTCTTGTAATATAGCTTGTGGTATTCATGCAGGGAATTTAAATACAATGAGATCTACAGTTCTTTTGGCCAAAAAACACAATGTTAAAGTAGGTGCGCATCCTTCATTTAATGATAGAGAAAATTTTGGTAGAAAAGAAATGTTTATCCCTAAAAACATTTTGAGATCACAAATAATAAATCAAATTATTTCTTTAAAAGAAATTACTGATAATGAGCGTGTTGAATTGCATCATGTTAAGCCACATGGAGCTTTATATAACATGGCTTCAAAATATAATGAGATAGCAATGGCTGTTATTGAAGCGGTTCAACATGTTGATAAAACATTGTTACTATATGTACCCTATGGTTCATTGATTGCACGTAAAGCCCGTGAAGCCCAAGTGCCTTATTATTATGAAGCTTTTGCAGATAGAATCTATGATAATAATTTAAATTTAGTTCCAAGAATAGAAAAAAATGCTATGATTGAGAATCCGGATATAGTTTTTGAAAGAGTGCAACAGATGATTGAAAAAAGGACAATTATTTCAAATTCAGGGAAGGTGTTAAAAATTAAAGTTGATACAATTTGTGTACATGGAGATAATCCAAATGCAACTGAAATAGTTAAAAAAATATTTGTATTATTAAATAATTAATTAATGTGTGAATCAATATAAGTTAATATATAAACCTTTAGGTAGTATAGCCGTTCTGATAGAATGGCCTTATGAGATTAATAGTGATATTTTAAAAAATATACACTTATTTAAAAGTAGAATTAAAACAAAATTAGCAGATTTTATCTTAGATACTGTGCCTGCATATAATTCCTTGACAATTTTTTTTGATACTGGTAAAATTAAATATTCCTCTATTGTTAAAAAGATAAAAGAGATTTATGAGCTTAAAGATCAAATACTTAAAACCAATTCGATTTTATATAAAATACCGGTTTGCTATGATGATGTTTTTGGTATTGATTTTAATGAAATGTCAGGAGCTTTAAGAATTTCAAAGGAAAATATTATCAAAATTCACAGTTCTGTGATCTATGATGTTTTCTTTATTGGTTTTTTACCCGGGTTTTTATATTTAGGGGGTTTATCGGAAGAAATTCATTATAAAAGAAAATCATTACCACGTTTAAAAATTGAAAGGGGTTCAATAGGTATTGCCGGAGGTCAAACAGGAATGTATCCACGTGAAAGTCCGGGAGGATGGAATATTATTGGGAATTCACCAATCAATATTTTTGATATTAAAACCGATCCACCTTGTTTTGCCAAAGCCGGGGATAAGATACAGTTTGTACCAATTGATCTAAAAACGCATCAAGATCTTACAAAGCAAATTCAGTTAGGAACCTATTTAATAGAAAATGGAGTTTATGGATAGTAATATTCTGATCTTATCGGCAGGAATGCGGTCATCTATCCAAGATCTTGGAAGAAAAGGTAAACGATGTTATGGTGTGCCTATATCGGGTGCTATGGATAAATTCAGTGCGATTTTAGCCAACAATCTTTTGAATAATAAAGAGGGTTTACCTGTGATGGAAATAACACTTGTTGGACCGAAAATATATTTTGAAGATTATACTTTAATTGCTATTACTGGTGCAAATATGTCGCCTATGTTGAATGGAGAATCGATAGAGATGAATTTTATGTATTCTGTGAAATCAGGTGATATATTGAGTTTTGGCAAATTAATATGTGGGTCAAGGTCATATTTAGGTGTAAAAGGAGGTTTTCAAACAGAAAGAATTTTAAATAGTTTCTCACAATTTGAAGGAATTACTAAGCATAGACTAATTAAAAAAGGAGATAGATTAAGAATATTAAATATTGATACAGAACTTGAAGTTACTTCATCAAAAATAAAGGTTAAAAATACACACTTTAAAAATGATAAAATTGAAGTAACAAAAGGTCCGGAATACAATAGGTTATCAAAAAATCAAAGGGAGTATCTCTTTTCAGAAAAATTTGAAATAGATGCTTTAAATAATAGAATGGGCTATCAACTTAAAAGTAAGAGAATGCCTTTAAAAGAATCGGAAATTATAACTTCAGCAATTATCCCCGGAACTGTGCAGTTAACGCCTTCGGGTAAATTGATCATTATGATGAGAGATTGTCCAACTACCGGAGGTTATCCCAGAATATTACAGTTAACTGATCTAGCAATAAATCAGTTGGCTCAGAAAAAAACGGGTGATGTTTTTAAATTTGATCTGGAAAGTAGTTTTAAATTTCTCAACAGGTTGATCAAATAGATATGCTGACCAAATTACGATAAAAATTATATTTATTAAACAAAATATTTTAATGGAAATTAATCTAATAAGCGATACAGTAACTAGGCCAACTCCTGAAATGTTAAAAGCTATGATGTCGGCAAAAGTAGGAGATGATGTTTTTGGTGCTGATCCAACGGTAATGCAATTACAAGAAAAAATTGCTGATATGTTTGGAAAGGAAACAGCTTTGTATTTTCCTTCAGGTACAATGGCAAACCAAACAGCCATAAGAATTCATACCAATCCTGCCGAACAAATGATTTGCGATAAATGGGCACATGTATTTAATTTTGAAGGTGGAGGTGCTGCATCTAATTCAGGAATCTCTTCTCATTTATTAGATGGTAATTTGGGAATGTTTACAGCAAAACAAGTTAAAAAAGCGATTAACGATCCTAATAATATTCATATACCGATCAACAGTTTGGTGGCAATTGAAAATACAACGAATAAAGGAGGAGGAGCCTGTTGGAAATTCACTGAATTACAGAAGATTAAAAAAATATGTGATGAAAATAATCTGGCTTACCATTTAGACGGAGCCAGATTGTTCAATGCTTTGGTTGCTAAAAATGAAACGCCAAAACAATACGGTAATTTATTTGATACGATCTCTATTTGTTTATCAAAAGGATTGGGCGCACCAATTGGCTCACTTTTATTAGGTTCAAAAACGCAAATTAATAAAGCTTTACGTATCAGAAAACTTTTTGGTGGAGCCATGCGTCAGGTTGGTTATTTGGCTGCTGCCGGAATTTATGCTTTAGATCATCATGTTGAAAGATTAGAAGAAGATCATAACAGGGCAAAAGTTATTTGTAATGCCTTACATAATTCACCTTTTGTTAAAAGTGTAGAGCCTGTTGAAACAAATATTATTATTTTTAAATTGCATAACATAATAGATGATAATGTTTTTATAAGTGTTTTAAAAGAGAATAATATTTTGATCAGCTCAATGGGTGAAGGAAAATTACGAATGGTTACTCATTTAGATTTTACTGAAGAAATGCTAAGAAAAGTAGTAGATGTAATTGGTAAGTTAAAAATATAATTTATACCCATGAAATTAATTTAATTGGTTATAAAATATATTGGCGCAATACTACTTCGCCAAAATGGCAGTATAGCAAATTTGTTGGAATAATAACCGATTATACTTTACAAAATATTGTAATTGATAATTATTTATTTGGTGTAGCCAGTGTTGGAAATAATGGAGCCGAAAGCTTGATTCAGTTTCTGCGATAATTGATTCCAGGAAAATGGTTTTTGTTTGTAAAGTTTTTCATTTTTTTTCGTCTGATCTATTAAAATCTTTATGAACAAAAATTTAGTTTTATTATTTGTTTTTTTATCATTTAATTTGTTGTCCCAAAATAATAAGAAAAATATGGATCAAAATATAGCAGTTGCAACTTTTGGAAATGGTTGTTTTTGGTGTACCGAAGCAATTTTCCAGCAATTAAAAGGTGTTGAAAAAGTTGTGTCAGGTTATACGGGAGGAAGTGTTAAGAACCCCAGTTATAGAGAGGTTTGTAGTGGTATTACAGGTCATGCTGAAGCACTTCAAATTACCTATGACCCTGATGTTATTTCTTATAGGGAATTATTAGATGTATTTTTTTACACCCATGATCCTACAACTTTAAATCGTCAGGGAGCTGATATTGGAACAGAATATCGTTCGGCAATTTTTTACCATGATAAAATTCAAAAAAATGAAGCTGAGAAGATCATTATACAATTAGAAAATGAAAAAGTTTTTTATAATAAGATCGTTACAGAGATTACATCTTTTGAAGTTTTTTATTTGGCAGACGATCATCATAAAAACTACTATAATAACAATAAAGATCAGCCTTATTGCAGGGCTGTCATCAATCCAAAATTAGATAAGTTCTTAAAAAAGTACAAGTCAAAAATTAAGTAGAAATTAATTTGGTACATTTTTTGACTATATAATGATGAACTTTAAATAAATAAAATGTTTTCAAAATTAGAAAATTTATCAAAAAAACAATTATTAATATACGGACTGGTATTTGATGGTTTTGGTATGATACCCTTATTAAACTTTATTTGGGCACCATTATCGGCTTTTTTAATGATAAAGCTTTATAAAGGAAATGTGGGTAAAATAGGAGGTATGGTTTCTTTTATTGAAGAAGTAATACCAGGATTAAATTTTTTCCCTTCATTTACTTTAACGTGGATATATGTTTTTGTATTAAAGAGAGGTGAAACTGTTAATCAATATACTTAAGTGTAGGCGTTATAAATTTTTTTCCATATTCCAAAAAATATTATTTATCCGAAAATAATTTCTATAAAAAAGACTGCTTTTTTAAGCAGTCTTTTTCAATATTTTAAAATTAAGAATCTTAACTAAATAATTTACCTAAAGTTCCTAAAATTCCTCCACTTTTACCACCACTAGTCATTAAACCGGCAATATCATCAATAGATAGATCATTATTGTCAAAACCTTGTAATTTAGATGCCATATCTTTTTGATTGTCATTATCATCACCAAGTAATCCACCTAATAGATCAGATATGCCACTTTGATTAGAAACGCCTTTGCTCATTGCTTGTTTGCCTAAATATCCCATAACAAAAGGGGCTGCAGTTTTCATTAAGCTCATAGCTGCATTTAGATCAATACCGCTTGATTTACTTACAGCTTCAGCAGCATTACCTTCTTGTCCACCAAAAACATGGCCTAAAATGTTTCCACCATCTTTCATAACGTTGTCATCTATGCCACTACCACCTAATATGCTACCTAGGTTATCTAGCATACCACCACTACTGTGATTTGAACCACCTAAAGCTTTTAATAAAGATGCCGCTCCTCCAGAAGAAGAGGCATTATTACCCATTGCACCTAAAATCATAGGTATTGCAGCCCCAAAAGCAGATGCTGCACTGGCTTTATTAAGACCAAGTTGACCACTTACCCCATTAATTAATTGTTTTCCAGCATCGCTGCTTAATAAATCTAAAATACCACTCATAATATGTGTTTTTTAAGGTTAATAATTAGTTTGTTATAAATTTACAATAATTATTTGTTATCTTTCAAAAAAATATTTTTAATGAGAAAATTAGCATTACACTGGAAAATATTATTAGGAATGGTCTTGGGTGTGATCTTTGGTTTTGCCATGTCAAATTTTGAAGGAGGCAAAGAAATAGTTCAAGATTGGATCAAACCTTTTGGTACTATTTTTATCAATTCATTAAAATTAATTGCCGTTCCTTTAATCTTAGGTTCGTTGATCAAAGGAGTATCCGATCTAAAAGATATTTCAAAACTCTCAAAGATGGGCGGTAAAACAATATTGATCTATATTTTTACAACTGTCATTGCAGTTTCAATAGGTTTATTACTGGTAAATGTAATAAAACCAGGTAATTCAATAAGTGAAGAAACCAGAACCGAACTGGTTGGTAATTATACTGAAAGTACGCAAAAGTATAAAGATGAAGCTGTTAGCCAAAAAGAAAGCGGACCCCTTCAAGCTTTAGTTGATATAGTGCCTGAAAACATAGTAGGAGCTTCAAGTGAAAATAAAAATATGTTGCAAGTTATCTTTTTTGCCATATTTTTTGGTATTGGTTTGATCTTGATTCCCGAAAGTAAATCAAAACCGGTAAAAGATTTCTTTGATGGTTTTAATGAAGTGATCCTAAAAATGATCGA
>DAOUPQ010000007.1 GCA_030626085.1 Flavobacteriia bacterium | reverse complement strand
CTGCGGCCTTAGAACCTTTGTATTCTTTTAAAACTTTTTCAACATCAACATAAGCAATTTTAGATTCATTACATGAAGTCAATATCATAAAAAATATAAATACCACTAATAATTTTTTCATTTTATATATATTTTAAATTAGATCGGCAAATGTATAAAATGTATTTTGTATAAATCAAAAAAATTTACTTTGATGTCAAATATTTCAATAATTTTCTATTATAAAATATTTTTATAGGATTTAAATATTATATATATATAATTTATAGATGGTTGGTTAAATATTTTAGTTCTAAGGTGTTTTAAGTGTTTTAAAAGTATAATATATCTTTTTAATTACTAAAGTTCTTTAAACGGCTTTAAAATAGTTATTTTGAGTTTTTTAATAGATAAATTAAAGATGAGTATTCAAAATTGCTTTTTGCCTTTAAATTGGATTGGAAACCTATCCAAATAGTTTTTACAAAATTTGATTTATTATTTTTATTTTTTTCGGAAAGTAAACTTACATAGTAAGCATCAAATTTCATTGGTAGTGTTTTAACCACTTTCATATTTTCTTTTGCAAATAATAATTGTATAGATTTTTTTGAGAAATGCCAAAGATGTCTTGGTACATCAAAAGCCGCCCAAAATTTTCCATAATATTTTGCATCAAAACTTTTATAATTTGGAACAGCTATAATAATTGTTCCGTTTGGTTTTATTAATTTTTTTAAAATTGAAATATATTCATCTAAATTAGGTACGTGTTCTAAAACATGCCAAAGAGAAATTATATCAAATTTCTTATTATTATTTTGAGAGATCAAAGCATCTATATTTTTAAATATATTAACATTTAAATCTGTGAGTTTAGATGAAGTAAAGTTTCTAGCTTTTTTGTTTGGTTCAATACCGCTAACTGTCCAACCGGCATTCTTACAGGCCACCAAAAAATCTCCGGTGCCACAACCAATATCTAAAATAGTTTTCTGATCTGTTTTAAATGAATTGATCAAAACTACCTTTTGTTTAATGGTATAATTTTTTACCAATTGATAGACTTTATCCATCAAAGATTGCTTTGCATCAGTATGGGAAATATATTCCTCACTCTGGTAATATTTATCAAGATCTTTTAATGCCGGCCTTGGAGATGTAATTAATAATTCAGATTTTTCATCTCTTAAAATTGAAAATATTTCATTAGAAACAGTATGATCTTTACACTCTAAAAAAGGTTTTAAAGAATTGTTGTCTAAAGGAGATCTATCAATATTAATCATTATGACTGCTTGTGTTTATTGCTTAAATACTTTTGTTCCACGTGAAACAATACTTTTTACTTTATCCTTATTACCTTAAACTTTAATATATTTTATCTACCCATATAAACTAAAAGCACTGATATATCACTAGGTGAAACACCTGATATTCTAGCAGCCTGTGATATTGAAATAGGTTGAATTTTACTCAATTTTTCTCTGGCTTCAAATGATATTGATTTGATTTTTTGGTAATCAAAATTTTCAGGTATCGAAATGTTTTCTAAACGATTTAATTTATCGGCATTGTTTTTTTCTTTATTGATATAGCCAGAGTATTTTACATGGATATCGGTTTGTTCTATAATTTCATTATCAACATCATTGTCAATTATAAACTGCTCTACTTTAGGGAATTTTCTAATATCATTAAAATCTAATTGTGGCCGTGCGGCTATCTTAAACATCTTCATTGATTGTTTGATTGGTGCCGAATCATTTAATTCTAAAATGGGATTAACCTCTTCTGGTTTAATACTCGTTTTTTGTAAAAAATCGATGAATAGATCGGTTTTATTTTGCTTGATCTTAACTCTATCTAATCTTTCTTTAGAAGCCAAACCAATAGTATAACTCATTGGTGTTAATCTAAGATCGGCATTATCCTGACGTAATAAAGTGCGATATTCAGCACGAGATGTAAACATTCTATAAGGTTCATCAGTTCCTTTGGTAATAAGATCATCAATTAAAACACCGATATAAGCTTCGTTTCTTTTTAAAATAAAGGGATCTTTATTATTTATTTTTTGTACTGCATTAATACCTGCCATCAATCCTTGAGCAGCCGCTTCTTCATAACCTGTAGTTCCATTTATTTGACCGGCAAAGTATAAATTTTTAATCCGCTTAGTTTCTAAAGTATGTTTTAGTTGTGTTGGAGGAAAATAATCATACTCTATTGCATAGCCGTATCTTAAGATCTTTACATTTTCAAATCCTGATATTTGTTTTAATGCTCTAAATTGTACTTCATCAGGTAAAGAAGTAGAAAATCCATTTACGTAATATTCACTTGTTCTCCACCCTTCTGGTTCGATAAAAAGTTGATGTCTTTCTTTGGTTGAAAATCTATCTATTTTATCTTCTATAGACGGACAATACCTTGGTCCAATACCTTGTATTCTTCCTGCATACATAGGAGATTCTTCAAATCCCTCCCTAAGTGTATCATGTACATCTAAAGATGTATAGGTCATATAACAAGATCTTTGCTTTGTCAATTTTTTAGTTAGAACAGAAAAAGAAAATTTCTCAGTTTTCTTATCCCCGGGCTGCTCAATCATTTTTGAAAAATCTAATGAATTTCCATCAACTCTTGGGGGTGTACCTGTTTTCATTCTTCCTGCATCAAACCCAATTTTAACCAGATCTTCTGTTATTCCTTTTGATGCTACTTCTCCTGCTCTTCCCCCTCCAAAAGTTTTAGTTCCAATATGAATTTTACCATTTAAAAAAGTTCCTGCTGTAATAATAACAGACTTAGTAAAAATTTCAATTCCTAATATAGTTTTAACACCGATAATTTTATCCCCTTTAAATAGTAATCCATTTACTGAATCTTGATACATATCAAGCTTAATAATGTTTTCTAACTGATAACGCCATTCTTCTGAAAAGGCCATTCGATCGCTCTGTGCTCTTGGACTCCACATGGCAGGACCTTTTGACTTATTAAGCATTTTAAATTGTATAGCTGTTTTATCTGTTACAATTGCACTATAACCACCTAAGGCATCAATTTCCCGTATTATCTGACCTTTTGCAATACCGCCCATCGCGGGATTACAACTCATTTGCGCAATATTTTGCAAACTCATGGTAATTAATAATGTTTGAGCGCCTAAATTTGCTGCTGCTGCTGCTGCTTCACTTCCTGCATGACCACCCCCAACAACTATAACATCATATGTAGTATTGTTAAAACTCATTTTAAATATATTTAATGTTCCACGTGAAACAAAATTTAGAAGTATTAAAAAGTGCGCAAAGATAAGTAATAATCCTCTTTTGAGCGCATTTCATTTTTATCGCTTTTTATTTTATCCTTATAACCACAGTAATGTAAGATACCATGAACCATCACCCTATATAATTCTTCAAGAAAAGGAACACTTAATACTCCAGCATTTTCTTCTACTCTTTCTACAGAGATATAAATATCTCCTGAAATAATATCTGCTTCTGTATAATCAAAACTAATTATATCTGTTAATGTATTGTGTTTTAAATATTTAATGTTTTTTTCTAATAAGTATTTATCATCACAAAAAATGTAATTCACATCTCCTAAAACAAAACTTTCATTTTTAATTACAGAAAGTATCCAAGCAGAAATATTATTTTTTTGTATTAATTCAAACGTAGTTTCAGAAAAGAAGTTGATCATTATTAATTTTCTTTAAAATATTCTTTGACTTTTTGTTGGTAATATGGTGTTAAAGGAATTGTTTTACGTATTAAGATCTCATTTTGATTAAAATATAAATTCTTTGAATTTATATGATCAATATTTCTTTGATGATATATTGCTTTATTTGTCTGAGATTTTCTTTTTTTATCTTTTCCTTTGTCAAAACTAGCTTTCTCTAATTTTAAAAGCTCATGATTTAATTGTTGCATTTTTTCAATAGCTTGCTTATTGAGTCCTTTTTCTAATAAAAGTTTTTCCAGTTCTTCCATTTGTTTTTCAGCCTTTTTACCGTAATCTCCAAGATTTCCTTCTTTTTTAATCAAACTTTGTAAAGCTTTTCTTAATTGATTTTGTTCTTTGTAGATCTGGTATTGTTCTCCACTCATCTGTTCTGAAGGGTTTTTACCTGATTTGTTTCCCGGCATTTGATCACCTTGCATTTTTTTTAATAAATCACTTTGTTTTTTAATAATATCAGGCAAACTAATACTCTCTCCTTTTTTGCCTTTACCTTGCCCGGTACTATTTTTTTGGTTTTGTAAACTTTGTAATATATTACTGAGAAGATCAGCTAAACTATTGGCTGCTGTCATGGCATAATGCTGATTTGTTTTTCCTTGTTTGATTCTGTTTTCTGAAATATTCTCTAGTGACTTTTCAATATTATAATGCGCATTGGTCAGATCATTTTGAATTCTTGAAGTCAATCGAACTAATCTTAAAGATAGCGTATATAAACTATCATCAATATGCTCAAAATACTCTTTTAAAACTTGTTGTTTTATTAATTTTTGAGAAAAATCTGCAGTTGACATAGCATTTTCATCAAACGTTAACATTAATGCTTCCTGATCAAACGAAAATGTAAGCAAATTATCTAATACTTGTTGTAGATCTTCTATATTTTCATCAATACTTTCCATCTCCATTTGTTGCATTGCATTGCTCATTTTAGTACTTAATTCCTTCATTTTTTTTGCAGCAGACTTTTGATTTTTTACAGCATTTGGTTTAGATTTTGAATTATTGGTGTTTTCATTATTTACTAAATTATCTTTAGCTTTTTTCATTTCATTCTCGATCTGTTTTTCTTCTTTTTCAGATTCTGGAAAAGACATTAGTTTTTTTAGATTTTTATTCTGCTTATCTAATTCGTTAAGATCTTTTTGAATAGAATCAAATTGATTATTCAATTCGTTTTGATTTATTGAATTATTTTTATTATTATTATTAGATAAATTTTCCTGCTCTTTTGATAATTTTTGTAAATTTTTACTAATCTCCAAAAACTTCTTTTCAATATAAAATCGTTTTGTTAGTTCCAAAATCCTTTCTAATGATCGATTTTGTTGTTTATTTTGTTCAGTAAGTTTATCTAATTTATCAATCAAACCTTCCTTTTTTAGCTTTTCGGCTAATTTTTGTAATTCATCTAATAACTTTTGTTGCTTATCTATTTCTTTAAGTTCTTCTATACGTTTTTTTAAAGCATTCTTTTTCTCATTTAAAATCTCATCTTTTTCATCAATATCTAATTCATGCAAATTTTCGAGAATTTTATCTGCATTTTGTTTTAACATTTGCTGATATTTTTTTTGGCGTTCCAGATATTGATCGAGGTCTTTTTTATCATTCCAGCCAATTTCATCTTTATTCTTTAATTTGTTATTAAAGTCTTCAAGCATTTTATTAAGATCTTCTCTCTTTTGATTTACACTATTAATTTCATCAAAATTATTTTGTTGCTCTTTTAATAATTCTTCTGTTATTTGTTGTTTCGTTTTTTGATTATAATAAAATAATTTAGATTTAACTGATTTACTACCATGTACAGCATCATTGTCAAATACTTCAAAAAATAACTCATAGGTTTTATTTTCAAGCAAATTAATTCCTTCCGGGAAAACATAAAAAAACTCTTCAAAAGTTGTATTTTGAATATTTATGAATTGTTTTTGATATTGGTTTGCTCCTGTTTCTTTATAAACAACTAATAATTTCTTTAAACCATAATCATCGCTAACCTGGCCAATAAAATGGGCTGAACCTCTTGTAATAGAATCAATATCCGTTTTAATCTTTATTTGAGGATATTCATCTTTAATTGTATTAATTTGATACTTTAATCTTTCATAATCTTTTAAATTTTTATTAGATGATGAAATTTGATAAGCAATTTTTTTATCTATCTTCTTCGAATAAATAAATAAACCATTCTCCTTTTTGTGAAAAGATTCTTTGTGACTTATCGTGAAAAATTTTACGCTATCTGTTGATCTTGTTTTTAAATTCCATGTAATAAATGTCCCTTGAGGCACAGTTGTATTACCTGTATTCTTAATTTTACTATCATTTTTGTTAATATAATCAGGATAATTTAATTTCATTTCAAAATCCTGAATATTAGGCGTTTTTACAACTTCTATTTGATAAACTGAAGATTCTATTCCGTTAGCTTCTAAATAAAAAATAATAGATTTATCTACACGATGAAATTTATAGGTGAAATTATTTAATTCATTGTTTTTTAAAAGGTAATACTTTTCTTCTAAGACAATTTTTACTTGTTGGGGAACAATTTCACCAATAGTTTTAATATTCAGTTCAAAGGTTTTCCCTTCAATTACTTTAAGATTGTCATTTATAACTTGAAAATAAAATGGAGCCAGTGGTTGGTAAGGGGTCTTGTAATGTACAACCCGATCTAAACTCTTGGTAAAAACCGAATTATTTCCTGTTAAAAAAGTAAATAACCATATCAATAAAGGCAGACTTAAATACTTGATATATTTTTTATTGGAATTAAAATCAATCGCTTTTTTAAAAGGAATTGGTTTTATCTCAGTTGATTTTTGTTCTATACTTGCCAATAGTAAATCTGATTTATCTTTTTCATCATGTAATTGTAAAATATTAAGAAGTTTATCATTTACCTCAGTAAAATGTTTTCCAATAATATTTGATGCTTGTTTTGAAGATATTCCTTTTTTTAATCCAACAAGTTTTGAAATTGGAATAAAAATAAATTTTGTCAGTAAAACTAATTCCACTACAATAAATAACCAAAATAAAATAGTTCGATAGATTGGTTTTAACCATAAAAAATATTCGATAAAAAGCGTAAAAATAAAATATAATAAACCAAATGAAAGAAATAAAATACTTCCTTTTATGATCTCATTTGTATAATATTTTTTAATGAAATCGTGAAGTTTTTGTTGTATGATTTTAAAATTGCTCAATAAAAATATTTTTTCTTTTGTAAAAATACAAATATTGATTTGAACTGATTACGAAAACCAGGAATGAAAACTATATTCAGGGTTTTACTTTGAGTGAAACCCTGAACATCAATCTATTAATGGGGTGGCTGACAGTCACCCCATGAATTTATACTTTTATTAGTGAAACTCAATTTTGAGAAATTTAAAAACCAACTCAAAATATTAGTTGAACTAATCCCGCTGCCTGTGCTGAACTTGTTTCAGCATCTAGCTGGATCAAGGTTAATACCTCGACCCTTGGGTCGATTCCTATAATTGGGTTCAGAGCTTACCCTGAGGTTTAATACCATTTATTAACCCGTTTAGCGGTTAAATATTATATTATTTGTTTTCATAATTTTATTTTCTAAATCTTTTAAAGACTAGTTTCAACATTTATTATTACTTTTATCTTATCTTACTTTTTATAATTGTAATTCAATGTTGAAAGTCCAAATTTAATTATAAAATAATTGAGGGAAAAGTATAGGAAAAATGATAATTCTAAAAAAAATTCACGTTAAAAAATCTTAAAATGAAGGTAATAAAAATAGTATTCTTTTTTTTATTTATAGTTGTTAGTGTTACGGCTCAACAAAAATTTCACAAAATAAACAAGGGGGAATTAAATGCTTTGCTTATTAAAAAATCATCTGAAAATTTAACGGTAACCGAACGGATGAATTTCTTTTCGGAAATGTTTCTAGGAATGCCTTATGGTCTTACCTGTGTGGGCGACGGACCGTATGCTTTATACGATACAAAACCTCTGCTAAATTTTGAATCAACAAACTGTATGGTATTTTGTGAAGATGTTTTGGCTCTCTCTGTTTCAGATAGTTATGAAAATTTTTTTAATACTCTTCAGCAAATTCGCTATAAAGATGGAGTTATCGCTATGAAGTTTCGCAACCATTATACTATGGCAGACTGGCTGCCCATAAATTCATGGCTACTTCACGATGTTGCAAAAGAAGTGGCAGGAAAGAAAACCAAAACGATAACGAGAACCATTTCACATAAAAATTTCTTCGCCAATAAAGGGATTTCCGATATGAGATACGTAAAAGATGACAGAACAATTACCGTCAATTATATTCCGTTTGATGTTTTATCCGGAGTAAAAACTAAAGTAAAAGACGGCGATATTCTCGCATTGATATTCCGTGATCTCGATGGTATTTTTTCCGGTCATATGCTTATGGCTTATGACACTCCAAACGGTAAGGTCATTCGTGAATCCTCATTAAGTAAAAATACTGCTCTAGATACACCTTATGATGAATGGGTGAAAAATTTCCTAAATTCTAAAAAATATGTCGGTATTGCACTTATGAGAGTTAATGATAATTTAAATAAAAAAGGAAAAATTATTTTACCCTGGAATATTAGTAAACTTAGGGAAGATGGTAAACCTTTTTGATTACATTTCCACTTCCTCTGTGTTTACCGGCCTGAGATGGATCTTTTTTTAGACACTTTCAGAAGTAAGCCAATTTTTATTTTTTTAATTAAAAATATCCACAGAAAGACTGTTAATCATCCTTGTAAATTCTTACTTGTTCTTTAAAAAATCAATGGTGTTTTTTAAAATTTTTTTGGTACTAGAATCAGTTTCATTTTTTAATGCTTGCTCTAAATCTAGTATAGCATATGTATATTCAGTTTCCATTAATACTTCTGCTGCCATTTTACGCGTTTCAGGATGAACACTGCGTAAAAGTCCGATATTCCACCTTACTGCCGGTCGTGATCTATAAGAATGTAATGTTTTTATGGCTTTTAATTGTTTTTGAGAATCATCACTAAATAATAACCAATAATTATCTTTTTCTTCCTTTTTAAGCGATTTATCAAAAATTATTGCTTTGTCATTGATTTCAGGTCTAACCCATTTTTTATTATATGCTACTAATTCGCTTCCACAAACCCAGCGCGCCATACGAGGAATCATCCAACGCATTCCTGGAGTAGATTCTGGATGTCCTGCTATAAGAAAGACCTTTCCTTTTCCTTTATTTTGATTAAGTATAAATGTTTTACCGGGAGTAATTCCTTTAGGAGCAAAATTATCTGGATTAATATCAGTAACATATTTTCCTAAATCTTCATATTTCACACTTGTAGAATCATTTTGTACCAATACCGGTCCGTCATAATACTGCGCAAAAAGTTGATGTTCTTTTAATTCAGGAAAAACTTTGAAACCATTATCATTCAACTCAAATTCAACCAATCCTCTACCTCTATTATAATGCGCTCTATCAATATGCACCGAACTAGCAATCTTTAAGTTTGGATAACCTGCTGTTGATGATAATAAATAAGCACCTGCACAAATTCCAATAATACCTTTTCCCTGTTTTTCGACAAAATTGTTAACAATTTCTTTACCAGTTTCTCCAAGGTTGAGCAATTGTTTACTCCCGCTTCCACCAGGAAATATCAAGGCATCAAATTTATTTAGATGTCCGTTTTGTATTGCAGAAGCACTTATAGGCTCGGCAATAATTCCGGTATCAATTTTTAATGCTTCAATGGTTTCAATAACTGAAATTTCTCCTGCGCCATTTCCGTTAAAAACGGCAACTTTTAATTTTAGTTTATTTTCGTTAGGTTTTATATCTTTCTTATTTTCAATATTTTGACATGCAAAAAGTGAAAATATCAAAACTATGATTATTGAATAATTTCTCATTTATTTTAGTTTAGGTCAATTTCAAACTCTTCGTTAAACATTTTTATTAAATCTCTATTTATTTCATCATAATAAGCTTTAATTTCAGCTTTTTTCATTCCGTTCGATCTCCATTTATCCAATTTATTTTTTGTAGTTTTAAAGATCTTATTTTCGTAAGGTTTAATTTTTTGTCTAATTCCGGTTTTATCAGCATTTATCAAAGCATTGATATTCACATAATTTCTGGAGGCATACCTTCCCCAACGGATAGAATAAAATTCTTTTTTAAGTTCTAGTGCGGCAAAACAAATGGGAGAATCTTTAAGTTTTTCATTTCGTTTTAAAACATTAGGAAAATCTTTTCCTCCTTTTACCCAAGTTGGAACTACAATTGAAGTAAGCGGAAACCCAACAACAGACCATAAAGTTGCAAATTCCGGATTTTCATCCTTTTTAACTCCTTGAACCACACAAGCTGAAGACGTTGTTCTTCGGGGAATAAAATCATAAAAAAAAGTATAGGTAGGTGTATTTTCAGGAATGTTTCCATAATCTCTATATAAATCTTCTTTTGTTAGTGAGTGCTTCAATCCACGAGTAACATCTTGAAGTATAAACTGTGTATCAAAGGTATTAGTTGCCATAGCATCATAAAAAAGCTCATTGACAGTATTATAACGAATATAACCACTACTTTCATCACCAAAACTAGACCCCATAAATGAGTAATTTCCTCGGATTATATATCCAAATGGAGCTACTTTTGGATCATTGGCGTCAAACTTTACATAACCTTTATTATTTAACTCATACATTGCAGCTCCTCCTTGAGCATCAATAACACCAAAATTAGCCTCTAACCGTGTTGGTTTAGGTAAATTATCCAAATATTTTTCAAAGTCCTGTATCGTTTTACAAGTTGCTAATGCTTCTTTAATAATTCTTCCTTCTAATCCACTTAATTTTGTACTATCACCAATATTTAAATTATAGGAAGCTGAATTCATAATAGCAAAACCTGCACTATTCTGACCAATCCAAACACTTTTACCATTAATATCACCTGAATTTACCAGGCCTATATATTCATATTTCCCGTCATTGAAAAACATGATTTGATTATTGATATAATTGGTGTCTCTGTTTTTCCACAATAATGGACGACCATCTTTTGTGTATTTTCCTGAAATGACTGCTACTGTACAGGCATATGTTTGATAACTAAGCATAAAAAGGCTTAGAAATAAAATAAAGATTTTTATATTTTTCATAAATATTATATTTAAAAAGTCATTATTTGTTATACTTTAAAAATTAGCCAAATATAAATCACTCTATTTCAATATATACTGACTAAAATCATTAAAACATATCTTCTTGCTTTAGTTGACTTAAAAAAATATTCATTTAACACAATAATTTTTTACTTTACTAAAAGCTAATATTTAAATCTTAGTTTTTAATTATCTTTGCCAAAAAGATTATAAAATGTCAAAACCAGTTAGAGTACGCTTTGCTCCCAGCCCAACGGGACCCCTACATATTGGTGGTGTAAGAACCGCCCTGTTTAATTATTTATTTGCTAAAAAAACCAACGGTACTTTTATACTTCGCATAGAAGATACAGACCAAAACAGATATGTTGCTAATGCCGAACAATATATTAAAGATGCTTTAAACTGGGGTGGTATTCCTTATGATGAAGGGCCCGGAAAAGAAGATGAATTTGGACCATATCGTCAGTCTGAAAGAAAAGATATTTATAAAAAATACGCTGATGAATTAATTGCAATCGGTAAAGCTTATTATGCTTTTGATACTGCTGATGAATTGAATTCACTTAGAAATGAATATCAGGAAAATAAAAAGACATTTATTTATAATCATCACAATCGTGAAAATCTAAATAATTCTTTAGCGCTAAGCGCGGAAGAAGTGCAAAAAAAATTAGATAATGGTGATAAATATGTGATCCGTTTTAAAACACCAATAGATGAGGTTTTACTAATGCAAGATATGATTCGTGGCGATATTAAAATTGATACCAATACGCTTGATGATAAAATTATATTTAAATCGGATGGTATGCCAACCTATCATTTGGCAAATATTGTAGATGATCATTTAATGGAAATTACCCATGTAATTCGTGGCGAAGAATGGTTGCCATCAATGGCCTTACACATTTTACTTTATCGTGCATTTGGTTGGGATGCTCCTGAATTTGCACATTTACCCTTAATATTAAAACCAACAGGTAAAGGTAAATTAAGCAAACGTGACGGTGATAAATTAGGTTTCCCAATATTTCCGTTAGCATATAAAAATAAATCAACCGGTGAAATTTCAAGAGGATATCGTGAGGATGGTTATTTTAAAGAGGCTTTTATCAATATGTTAGCATTTTTAGGTTGGAATCCGGGAACAAAACAAGAGTTATTTTCTTTAGAAGAATTAATACAGGCTTTTGATATTAGCAAAGTTGGAAAATCAGGTGCTAAATTTGATGTAGATAAAACCAAATGGTTCCAGCATCAGTATTTGATCAATAAAAGTGATGTAGAATTAGCGGAGTTGTTTTTGGAGCAAGAAAAAGATACCCATTTTCATGGGAATGACAAAGTAAAAGATATTGATTACGTAACTAAAGTTGTTTCCTTAATCAAAGAACGAGCAACTTTTGTTTCTGATTTTTGGGATCTGAGCTCTTTCTTTTTTCAGGCACCAACTGAATATGATGCTAAAGCTTCTAAAAAAGCCTGGAGGGCAGATACTAATGAATTGATGAAGGAATTAATAGTAGTTTTAAAGACAATTGATGATTTTTCTTCTCAAAATTTAGAAAATATTGTTAAAAAATGGATCTCTTCTAAAGAAATTGGTTTTGGTAAAGTTATGCAACCTTTTCGATTAAGTTTAGTTGGTGCTATGAAAGGTCCTCATTTGTACGATATAGCAACAATGATAGGTAAAGAAGAAACTATAAAGAGATTAGAACGAGCAAAGAAAATTTTAAATTAGATAATCTAAATGAGTAAATTATTAATTTACATTGATAATTTCATCGACTTCTTCTGCTTCTTTAATATAATGTTTTGTATCACCCAACCATGGAAAAGTTCCATATCTCTCGATATAAGTCAGCTTTACTGATTTACCTTGTAGATTTTTTAATTGCTCTATTACTTCTTTTTTATTATCCTCAACAGAAAATTGAAATTGTAACTCATCAGATACACCCTGACTTAAAGTTCCTTCCCAGGTTTTAAAAACTATACCTCTTTGTGATATTTTAACCAGTTTACCTGATCTATACCCTTCACTGTAGGGAACAAAATATACAAATGATAAATAGGCTATAAAGCCTAAAATAGCAACAATAATACCTATGGTTAAAATTTTTTTCATCTTAAATATCTTTTTGAAAGGCTAAATATAATAAAAATCCATTCCTTAAAATAATTGATGAAATTTATTTGTATATTTATTCTGTTATTAATCTTAAAATAAAAAAAATGACAACTTTTATTCCTATTCTTATTATTGTTTTATTTCTTATCATATCCGGTTTATTTATTGTAAAACAACAAACTGCAGTTATTATAGAACGTTTTGGTAAATACCATAGTACTCGTCATGCGGGTTTACAATTTAAAATTCCTTTGGTTGATAGAATTGCAGCCCGTTTAAGTTTAAAAATTCAGCAATTAGATGTTGTTGTTGAGACTAAAACTCAAGATGATGTATTTGTTCATTTAAAAATATCTGTTCAATATCAAATTAAAAGGGATAAAGTTTATGATGCTTTTTATAAGTTACAAAACCCACATGAGCAATTAACATCTTATATTTTTGACTTGGTAAGGGCTGAAGTTCCTAAAATGATCTTAGATGATGTATTTGAAAAAAAGAATGATATTGCACATGCTATACAACGTGATTTAAAAGAAGCAATGCTTAATTATGGTTATGATATTATTAAAGCTTTAGTAACCGATATTGATCCGGATGCAACAGTAAAAGAAGCTATGAATAGAATTAACGCTGCAGAACGTGAAAAAGTTGCTGCTCAACATGAGGGTGATGCACAGCGTATATTAATAGTTGAAAGGGCAAAAGCTGAAGCTGAAAGTAAACGCTTACAAGGAAGAGGTATTGCCGATCAACGTAGAGAAATTGCTCGTGGTTTAGAAGAAAGTGTTGATACTTTAAATAATGCAGGCATCAACAGTCAGGAGGCTTCTGCTTTAATTGTAATTACACAACATTATGATACTTTACAATCTATTGGAAGTGATACAAATAGTAATTTAATTTTACTACCTAACAATCCTAGTGCGGCAAGTAGTATGTTAAATGATATGACTGCTTCATTATTAGCGGCCAATAAAATTACAGAAGCATCAAATAAAGGTAGAAAAATGAACCCTAAAAAATAGTTGTAGATGTTACACAAAAAACCTCAATTATAAATTATAATTGAGGTTTTTTGTGTAATAAAAAGGATAAGATTATTTTTTTTCTTCTACCTTTTTTTCTTCTTCTTCCTCTTCGGTAGTGGCGTTTTTAAACTCTTTAATTCCGGTACCTAAACCTTTCATTAATTCTGGTAATTTTTTACCTCCAAAAAGTAAAAGTATTGCCAAACCAATAATTATCCATTGCCATGGTCCTACGAAACCTAAAAATATTGTTTGAATCATCATTATTTTCTAATTTTTTAAACAAAGATAATATATAAATTTCAAATCTTTAATTTTTAATCTTTTAATCTTTAATATATCCACCAAAAGATTCTTTTTTCTTCACCTCATTTGGTTCTCCGGTTACTTTAATATTACCTCCTAACTTTGCATTTGCATCTACCAATTTTGATGCATTAACCGTTACATTTGCGCCTGTTGAAGAACTTACAGTAGTATAGTCGGTTTTAAGATTATCACCATTATAAATACCACCGGTATTTCCTATAACATTTTGGTTTTCAGAAGATCCTTCTAAAGTAATTATACCTCCTGTATAAACTTTAACATCTAAATGAATTGTTTTTAAAGTTAAATTTACCTTAGCTGCTTCCTCTGCTATAATGATAATTTTGTCTTGTTTGAATTTTTTATCAGAATTTATTACTGATCCTTCATTTCCTTCAATAACATCTATATCATCACTAAAATAAAGAAAAACTTTTACCTCATCTGCTGAAAAAGTTTCTAAAACAGTTAGTGATATTTTTAAAACTCCATTGTGATTTTTTACAACAACTTCTTTTGATGTATCGCCTTCAATAACAATTTTAGGAGGTCTTGCTTTAATCAATTCAACCGTTAAACCTCTATAAACTTTAACTTCATTAAAATCACCTAGGTTTTTAGTAATTATACCCTGTGCAAAAGTAAAACTTGAAACAAAAAAGAAAAGGATTAATATTTTTTTCATGTTTTTTTATTTAAATTATTATTCTATTAAATTAAAATCTAAATGCTTGCGTTCTAGATCAGTATTTTTAACAGAAATGGTAACTTCATCACCTAATTGATATATGTTTTTAGTTTCCTGACCTATTAATGCATATTGTTTTTCATCAAAGATATAATAATCGTTTTTAATATCTTTAATTCTTACCATACCTTCACATTTATTATCAATTATTTCTACATAAATACCCCACTCAGTAACTCCTGATATAACTCCTTTAAATTCTTGACCTTTATGATCTTGCATATATTTTACTTGCATGTATTTAATAGAATCTCTTTCTGCTTTAGAAGCCATATATTCTCTTTCGGAAGAATGTTTACATTTTTCTTCATAAGCTTCCTCATTTACTGATTTTCCTTTATCTAAATAATATTGTAATAAACGGTGAACCATCACATCAGGATATCTTCTAATGGGTGATGTAAAATGTGTATAATAATCAAAAGCTAAACCGTAATGCCCAATATTTTGCGTTGTGTAAATTGCTTTACTCATAGAGCGAATGGTTAATGTTTCAACCATATTTGATTCGGCTTTACCGTGAACATCTTTTAATAATTTATTTAGTGAATCAGAAGTGTGTTTTTTAGTGTCGGTTGTAATTTTATAACCAAACTTACTGATAATATTTTGTAAAGTTGTAAGCTTATCAATATTTGGTTCATCATGAACTCTATAAACAAAGGTTTTCTTTTTTTGTGAATTATCATTTCTTCCAATAAATTCAGCAACTTTTCTATTGGCCAATAACATAAATTCTTCAATTAATTTATGTGCTTCTTTTGATTCTTTCACATAAACACTTACGGGTTCATTATTTTCATCTAATTCAAATTTAACCTCAGTTTTATCAAAAGAAATTGCCCCATTCTTCATACGTTGCTTTCTTAATATTTTAGCCAATTCATCTAGTTTTAAGATTGCTGAAATAATATTTTTTTCTTTAAATTCTGATGTATCTTCAATAATTTCCTGGGCTTCATCATAAGTAAATCTTTTATCGGAAAGTATAACCGTTCTTCCAAACCATTGTTTAACAACCTGTGCCTTTTTATTAATTTCAAAAATTGCTGAAAAAGTTAACTTTTCTTCATTTGGTCTTAAAGAACAAACATTATTGGATAATATTTCAGGTAACATTGGCACTACCCTATCTACCAAATAAACTGAAGTCGCTCTGTTATAAGCTTCTTGCTCTAAAATATTATTTTCATGTACATAATGAGAAACATCTGCAATATGAATTCCAATTTCAAAATTACCATTTTCTAATGGTTTGAATGATAAAGCATCATCAAAATCTTTAGCATCTTTCGGGTCAATTGTAAAAGTTAATTCTTTTCTAATATCTCGCCGTTTAGCAATTTCTTTATCAGTAATTTGAATGGGAATTTTTGAAGCATAATTTTCAACTTCATCAGTAAATTTATAAGGTAAACCATATTCTAATAAAATTGAATGTATTTCTGTATCATGATCTCCTGGTCTTCCTAGTGTTTCAGTTATTTCTCCGAAAGGATTTTTAGAATTATCCGGCCAATCTGTAAGCTTTGCCAATACTTTATCACCGTCATTAGCTCCGGTTAAATTATTTTTTGAAATAAAAATATCTGCATACATTTTAGGATCATCAGGTAATACAAAACCAAAATTTTTACTGAGTTGTAGAACACCTACGAATTCAGTCTTGGCTCTTTTTATTATTTCGATAATATCACCTTCTTGTTTCTTATTTTTTTTACGTTTATACACATAAACCTTAACCTGATCATTGTGTAAAGCTTTATTTAAATTTCTCGATGGAATATATATATCATGTTCAAGTTCATCACTAACAATATATGCATTTCCATTTGATGTCATATCAACAGTTCCATAATAATTATGACTTTGTGGTACAATTATAAATTTACCTCTTGCAATTTCTTTAATTTTTTCTTTTGATTTTAAAGCAGCTAATTGTTGAATAATAATATTTCTACCACCTGCATCATTTATATTTAGTTTTGATGCTATTTGTTTATAATTTAAAGCTTTACTGGTATTATTATTAAATAATTGTAAAATATCCCTTGTGATATGATTGGATATTTTTTCCTTTTTATTATTTGGATACTTTCTTTTTTTCGACATATAATTGATTAATTAATAATCTTTAAAAGTACATATAAAATTGTAAACCTTTGTTAATTAAATGTTATGTTAAAAATTAATATTACAAATAATTTAGTGATTCTAATTATGTAATACTATCTTGAAAAAATTATCATTAATTAGTGTTGATGTTAAGGTATTAACCAAAGAAAATTATACAGTAATTAATTTAAAATTTATTATAATTTGTAGGCACAAAATAATAATTTTAACATTTCTGTAACATTTTAAAATACTTATCGTCTTTATTTGTAGAGAATGGATAATAAAAAGTCAATTTTTAGTGAAAAGTTATTATAAAATAATAATTATTGTTGCAATCTTATTTTTGTTAAGTATTATAATTGCAAAAATTAGTATTGATCATACTTTTAAAAAAGTTGACAAAAACCAAATATTTTCAGTAGAATTATCAAATAATATTCTTAAAAATACAAAGAAGATTTAGTTTGTATTTTTAAATTTCTTTTTTTTAAAAAATTTAAGTTATCAACAGTTATTATATAATTAAATATTTATTTAAATTTTATAAAAAATATATGATGGTGTATATAGTGTGTTAATATGTGGAATAAAAAAAACTACTTATATTTTGATTTATTATTTGTTAAAAATAATAAACAGAATAAAAATATTTAATTGATTAAAAATCAATCTAATTTTAGATCTTATTAACAAGTGTGAATAGTTATTTTAACAAGATTATTTGATAAAATTATTTAACATTAACTTGATAACATTGTTAATTTGTGTTAATAAAATTATTTAAAATAATAACAAAAAAAGTTGCAGGTTGAAAACCGCTTTTTGTTTAAAAATATTTTTAAATAAAAAAAATAATCTTTTAATTTTTAAATAAAAATCTATTAACAATTGATTGATATCATAAAGTGTTAAAAATCAAATAATTTTAAAATTTGATTAACAAAACATAATTTTTATGTTTATAACTATACAATAATGTAAATTTGTAAAAAATTTTACAATGACTATAGCAATTGGCAATGATCATGCCGGAACTAACTATAAATTTTCTATCATTAAATATTTAGAAAAAAAAGGTATAAAAATAATAAATTTTGGAACTGATACTGATGATAGTATGGATTATCCCGATGTTATTCATCCTGTAGCTAAAGCTGTAGAAATAGGTAATGCTAATTTTGGTATCATTTTATGTGGTAGTGGAAACGGAGCTGCTATGACTGCAAATCACCATCATGGTATTAGAGCAGCTTTATGTTGGAAAAATGAATTGGTAGAATTAGCAAGAGCACATAATAATGCAAATATTTTGAGTTTACCTGCAAGATTTATCAGTGAAAAAGAAGCCTTAGAATTTATAGATACTTTTTTGAATACTAAGTTTGAAGGCGGAAGACATGAACGTAGAATAAATAAGATTCCTGTTATACAATGCTAATTTTTTATGGCACACTCACATCATCATCATTCCTCTTATACTTTATCAGGTAAAAAATTAATTATTTCAATAATATTAAATATTATTATTACAGTTGCCCAGGTAATTGGTGGAATAATTTCAGGAAGTTTAGCTTTAATTTCAGATGCTGTTCATAATTTATCAGATGTTATATCATTAATTATTAGTTATATAGCAAATATTTTAACTACTAAGAAAAAACAAACATTACATCAAACTTTTGGTTTTAAACGTGCTGAGATCATTGCTGCATTTATAAATTCTGCTACTTTAATTGTAATCGCTTTCTTTTTAGCTTTTGAAGCATTTAAAAGGTTTAAACATCCTCAGGAAATTGAAAGTAATTTGGTAATATACCTTGCTTTATTAGGAATCTTAGCAAATGGTTTTAGTGTTTTATTATTAAAAAAGGATGCTGATCACAACTTAAATATGAAATCGGCATATTTACATTTAATGACTGATATGCTTACTTCTGTCGCTGTTTTAATAGGGGGTTTAATAATGAAATATTACCAAATTTATTGGATAGATTCTTTATTAACGATACTTATATCGATCTATTTATTATATATGAGTTGGGAAATTTTTATTGAATCATTAAAAATATTAATGCTTTTTGCTCCTGATCATATCAATATTAAAGATATTCAAAATAAAGTTTTAGCAATTGATGAAATTAAAAATATACACCATGTTCATATATGGCAATTAAATGATACGGATATTCATTTTGAAGCCCATTTAGAATTTAATAATGATATAAAACTTTCAAGTTTTGATAAAGTTTGTAATAATGTTGAAAAGATATTATTTGATGAATTTAATATAAATCACTGTAATTTACAACCCGAATATAGTCGTGATGATACTAAAGATTTTATAATTCAAGATTAATATAATTTTATAAAACAGTAATTTAAATAAGAGCTTATTTTAAAAGAATGCATTGGGTATTAAAAAATTATAAACAACTAACAGTTGAAGAATTTCATGATATTTTACAATTACGTATCAATGTTTTTGTGGTGGAGCAAAATTGTCCTTATCCTGAATTAGATGGAAAAGATAAAATAGCATATCATTATTACGCTATTGCGGATGAAAATTCATCTCAAGTATTAGCTTATACACGTTTATTTAAACCGGGTGATTATTACCAACAGGCGGCAATTGGTAGGGTAGTGGTAAACCCTAAAAACAGAAATACCGGTTTAGGGCACGAATTAATTAAAAGATCGATATATCAAATAGAAAATATATTTCATACATCAGAAATTAAAATTGGCGCTCAAACATATTTAGAAAAGTTTTATATATCTCATGGATTTAGCAAAGTAGGAGAGGAGTACCTTGAAGATGGAATTCCTCATATTTATATGATTAAAGAATAAATTTTATTTTACTTAAAAAAATCATTTTCTTAAATGGTGGTCATGTATAGCTGGCTATCCTTTTTTGTTGAAATAAAATAAATAAAAATATAGAATAAGAATTAACGATTTGTGATGTTTTATTTTAAACATAGAACTTTGAAGCTCTAATATCGTTAATCCTTGTTGGACATTCAAAACTGTAAAAAATATTATTAATGTCTATTTCATGAGCTAAACTAAAGTCACCTTATAGAAGATATGATTTTTACTTTATAGTAACCTTCACATTATCTATATCATAAGTTGTAGAAATTCCGGGATCTCCACCTAAATATTTAAAAGCTATATTAATATTACCCGTTAAACAACTCAAACTAATTTTTCCTGAATTCGTAAAATCAGTTATAAAAGTATTGGTAGGTCCAACCGAAATATTTACATCGAGTTGTTGCCAACTTGCATTTTTAATATCTCCATTATAATCTGTAGAAACCCAAGCGGTTAAAATTGTTCCATTATCGTATGATGCGTTTGTTTGAAATGTTAATGTGGCATCTTTTGCATTATTTAGATTTATTTGAGGAGTGATCAACCATGCTTCCAAAGGATTTTCTTGGGTATTATACGCCGAAATTCGCATTATAACATTTGTATTTACTGTTCGTTTCTCAAATTTTTCATTTCCTAAATTAATATTGCTATTAATCCAACCTAAATTTTCCAGATCTTTAGTTTTTTTTATATTTTCAAAATTTTCATAAAAAATGATTTGATCTCCATCGGTATTTCCATCACAATTTAAAAAATTTGGGTCACATCTTTTTTCTTCAT
>DAOUPQ010000063.1 GCA_030626085.1 Flavobacteriia bacterium | reverse complement strand
CAAAATTATTATCAAAAATTATCTTATTATTTAATGTATTTTCTAGGACATCGTAAATTCTGGTAGAACAATTATCATAAAAAAAGTCGTATTTATAAGCTCTGTTCTCAGGCTTGGTATTATTCTCTAAAAATTCATAAACGGTTTGTTTTTCCTTTTCTGTTAGATCTAAAACTTGTCCATCTACCCATCTATTTTCATAATGATATGTCCGTAAAAAATTCGCAAAACTATAGGCTCTCAATTCGTACAGAAGTTTTCCCTGAGTAAATTTTAAATAAAAATTCTCAGTTTTAAAATTAAAAGTACCAAAGTTATAAACCCGATCTAATTTATTATTGATATCATGGACTCTAAAGGCACTATGGCCAAATGTTGAATATAATTCTTCACCTGAGCCACATGTAATCACCGTGATCTCCGCTTTAGGAGAGAGTTTAATTGCTTGTGCATTTATAATAAATGGAAACAGTAATAGTAATAATAATTTTTTCAACGTTTTGATTTTTTATTTTATTTATTTTTTGATATCTGCAAGGTTTTTTTTCTAGCATATCATGCGGATCTTTCAATTAATAAGTTGTTATTTTATCATTCAACGATATCAGCATAAATCTATATTTTCACACAGATCACATAGATCTTTTATTCAATTATTTTATCTAAAATAGCTTAGATCAACTTTTACTGAAAATATATTTGAAAATAAAGTTCCATTTGCTCCACCAATATTTGCCAGTGCATAATCAACCTGAACACCTTTATATCTAAAACCTACACCAAAATTTGGTTCAATTGAAATTGAATTGCTTTCGTCATATTCTGTAAATTGCTGAAAATTATTAATGCCACCCCTTAAAAAAACCATTTTTAAATAGTCAATTTGAAACCCTATTGCAGGATCAATACTTAAAAATGAAGTAGATATTAGATCATTAGTCTCCGAAAAACGCATATTTAAGTCTATTTCTGTAAGAATATTAAAATCTCTATATACTACAAATGATTTTGCGACACCAAACTGTACTTTTGGTTTGGTCAATTCTAGGGCTTCCGGTTTTTCATTATTTTCTCCGGGTATGGCATTTTTTATTTTATCGTATTCACCCTGATCAATACTCCATGCATTGAATGTTGTTGTAATATCTCTCATCATTAAACCAAATTTCCATTCACTTTCCGTTTGATATTGCATGGCAGCATCTAAACCAAAACCCCAGGAAGCAGCAAAATCACCAATTTGCCTGTGTACAATTTTTCCATTAAACCCAATATCGAAACCCCTAATAGGTAATTTTTTTGCATAACCAATTGTAAAAGCATAATCAACAGCTGAAAATAAACTGATATTATCATAATTTATATTGCCTTGACTATCGATTAATTCAGTTGTATTTAATATATCATCAACTCCAAATCGAATCAATGAAATTGCAAAAGCACTTTCTTCGTTAATGGGTTTTGCAAAACTTGCATAATCATATTTACCAATTCCCTGAAAATATTCAGCGTGCATTAAAGCACCTTGATAATCATCAATATGAACTAAACCTGCCGGATTCCAATAAATAGCATTGACATCATTACTCGATGCAATTACAGCTTTACCCATGCCAAATGCTGCAGCATCAACGCCAATATTTAAAAATTCGTTAGAAAAACTACGCAAAGCTTGTCCAATAGTTATTTGGGTAAAAAGAAGAAATAAAATGATATTTATTTTCAATTTCAATTGCTTGATTTTGTACAAATATACTTAAACAGATTTACTTATAAATTGATGAAATGGTAATTTAATCAAAAAGAGTTTTTGGTAAATCAATTTTAAAAATAATATATTAATTACTTGTTTTTCCTAAAGCAGTAAAGTATCAATTACATGATAATTAGACACTTATAAATAATAAATACTATTAAATTAGATTATCAAGAAATTGTACGATTCGATTTTCTAACCATAGGCCATTTATTCTTGAAAAATTTGAATTAAAACCAACATGGCCACCATATTTAGGAATCTCTAAATAAAAATTTGAATTTTCAGAAGCTTCTTTTACCGGATAGCAGGATTTTGATAAAAAGGGATCATCAACTGCAGTTATTAATAAGGATGGAATTTTAATATTTGTTATGAATTGTTTACTGCTACTCTTTTCCCAATAGTCATAAGCATCTTTAAAACCATGAGCCGGTGCAGTGTATAAATTATCAAAATCATATAAATTCTTTACCTTATCAATTTTATCTTTATTTAAAAATGAATTTGGAAAATGTTGAGATTTAATAAATGCTTTTTGTTTTAATGATCTTATAAATCGACGCATATAAATCTGATTCTCAAATTTGTCTAAAATTCCTGAAGAACCTTTTAGATCACATGGAACAGATATTGCAACAGCAGATCTGATCTTTGAGTTAGTTTGATGACCATTTTCGCCTAAATATTTTAGTATTTGATTTCCGCCAAGGCTAAATCCAACAATATAATACGAGTCATAATTAGTTTGATCATCTAAATGAGAAAGTACAGCTCCAAGGTCATCTGTTTTCCCACTGTGATATGAACTCAATAAACGGTTAGGTTCACCGCTACAACCTCTTAAATTCAAGGCTATTACATCAAAATTATTTAAATTTAATACTGTTGTTAATGATTTTACATAGCTTGAAGATGAGCTGCCTTCGAGACCGTGAATAATAATAGTAATTTTTTTAGAATTTGTTGTTGAAAAGTCTAGATCTAAAAAATCACCATCATTAGTTTCAATTCTTTTTCTTTGGAATTTTACAGCAATCTGATGAAATAAGTTTCGGTAAACCGTATTAAAATGTCTATTTTTAAAAATATAAGATGGCTTATAAGTTGAATTTTCAATAATCATTGATAAACGGTGCTAATATTCAAATATCTGTTTTAATGATGACTCGTGAAGTTGAGTTTAGATAATCCTTCTTTCACTTCAGGGCACGACATAAATAAATTCCATAAAAGACCTGTACGATAATTTTCAATCATAATAATTATCGGACCCTGATCGATTGCTAAATAATTATTTGAATACCAATTTTTACTTTCATTAAAAGCATCATAAAAACCATATTCTCCCCATAGTTTTCCGTCAAAATCAAAATAAAAATGGCGTAAAGCTTCCATTGAAAACTCGGGTGTATAAGGAAACGAGGATAGAGCAGCAGTAGGAGAGATAACTCCCAGATCATTTGTTGGGCTATGAGCTGAATAACCTTTATGGTTATCGCTGGCAGTTAATCCCCAGCAGTTTTTACCATAACCCACATAACTTTTAGGGTTATTTATACAATACTCTCTATTGATCAATGTATGATTAACATTTTGTTCCCAATAATCAGCATAATTATCTTTTAATCCATTTGGGTCTAAACCTAAAAATGAATAATGAGTAAAAAAAAGAGGACCACCATAATTTTGACCTAGAGGTAAATTCCATTTTTGATAATAAATATTTCCATTTGTAAAATTGTTACCTGAAGTCCATCCTTTATAGTAAGCAACTTCTTTAATCGGATGAGTTTTTGAAGAACAAGCTAATACATATGTGATCAAAGCCTCATTATAACCCTTAATTTCATGATTGATCTGCCATCCATAATTTGGTGACCAATGCCATGTTAAAACATCTTTTCCATTTGTGTACCAATTCCATTCCACTTCATTCCAAAGCCTATTTATTTTTTCTCTTAGTGAATTTTCATAAATATCATTTTTGTCAAAATATTGGCGTACAGTTAACAATCCCTGGATCATAAATGAAGTTTCAACGATATCACCTCCATTATCTTCTGTAAAAAATGGTCTTACTTTACCGGTATTTCCATTATACCAATGTGGAAAAGCTCCATGAAACCGATCACCGTTCAATAGAAAGTCTGTTATTTTATGAAGTCGCTCTACGGCTTGCTCTCTAGAAATAAAATTTCTTTCAACACCCACAATTATCGCCATTACACCAAAACCACTTCCTCCAGAAGTTACGATATTTGGAGCTTCTCCATTATAGGCTTCTGTATTTGATCTTTCTAATGCCATACCACTTTTTGTATGCGCAAAATCCCAAAAATATTTAAATGTATTTTTCTGAACCAGATCTAATAATTCATTATCAGAAAGCTTTTCAGAAGGTATATTTTCATTACTTTTTGAACAAGATCGTGTAGTATTAATAATAACAACAAAACATATAAAAGTGAATAAAAATGTGATGATTTTCATACTGTAATTTTCTTTAAAATTACAGTATTTTTTCTTAAACAATTAGCTATGAAAGAAATTAATAAGTATTTGAGTTTATTTATTCTAATGACCTCATTTTCTTTAACAATTTATATTTTTTATTTGAAGAAGTAAGTAAATAGATTATATTTGCATCCGAATTGACCCTAAGGCAATTTTTTATAAGTAAATGGTGGTTGTAGCTCAGTTGGTTAGAGCGCTAGATTGTGGTTCTAGAGGTCGCCGGTTCGAAACCGGTCTTCCACCCAAAAATTAGAAAACATCCGTTATAAGACGGATGTTTTTTGTTAGAATAATTTTGATCAAGATTTCTTGAAATCAAAATTATGAAGAATAAAAAATATGGATTATATGGTTTCTAATTTTTGAAGGCCTTACAGAAGCCAAATGGTTCAAGTATTAAACCGGTCTTCCACCCAAAAATTAGAAAACATCCGTTATAAGACGGATGTTTTTTGTTAGAACAATTTTGATCAAGATTTCTTGAAATCAAAATGAAAAAAGCTAAAACTCATTCACTACATTTTCAATTCGGCAGGAACTTCACCTGTAAGTGAATTTAAGAAAGCAAGTACAGCTTTCAATTCTTGGTCAGAAAGATCTAGATTTAGTTGAACTTTAGCCATAATTTTTACAGCTTCATCTAATTCTTTTACACTGCCATCATGAAAATACGGATATGTTTTTGAAATATTTCTTAGTGAAGGAGATTTAAAAACATACTTATCTACTTCATTTTTAGTTACTTCAAATTTACCTTCATCAATATTTTTACTTTTTGTATGACTCCAATAATCTTCAAAAACACCAAACTTTTGAAATATATTTCCGCCAAGTGCATTACCACTGTGACATGCAATACATCCTTTATCAATATATATTTGAAGGCCATCTTTTTCAAGATCATTCATGACTGCATTATTTCCAGCTAAATATTCATCAAATTTTGAAGGAGTGATCAATTTTCGTTCAAAAGCTCCAATAGCTTTTTTCATATTATTATATGTAATGGGTTCTTTATCTTCAGGAAATGCTTTGGCAAACATTTGTTTGTATTTTTCTACTTTTGATAACCTGTCAACCACAGTTTTTTCATCAGGCATTCCCATTTCAACAGGATTGAGTACCGGTCCACCGGCTTGAGCTTCTACATCAGGTTCTCTACCATCCCAAAATTGTGCAATATGTAATGCTGCATTTAGTGTAGTAGGCGAGTTTCTGCTACCAAAAGTACCCTTTTTATCACCGGGTGAAGTAGAAAAATTATCGACACCATAGGTATCCAAGTTATGACAAGTATTACAACTTTGAGTTTGATTTTTTGATAAGATTTTATCAAAATAAAGTGATTTTCCAAGTGCCACTTTTTCATCAGTTACAAGGTTATCTATATTTTCAACAAATTCAGGTAATTCACCAAAAATTCCTCTTGCCTTGGTTTGTAATGCGATCAACTCAGTTTTACTCTTATTATCTTCTTTTACAACTTCTTTTTTTTCTTTATTACAGGAAGTAATAATGCTCAAGATAACAGCTAAGATCAATAATTTTTTCATTATTTTATGTTTTTAGAATATACATATAAAAGTACAATATTAATGTGAAATAATAAATGATACATAAAATAATTAAAATGGAATACTAAAAAAAATGAATTATTAGATTGATCTAAAATTAAAATGAATATTTTTGACAAAATTTTAAAATGAAATGAAAATGAAAAATATTTTAGTACCTATTGTAAGTTTATTGGTGTTGAACATTGGTTTTGCTCAAAATAACAAATCGGAAGCGATCGCAATAGAAAAACAAATTTTAAAATACGCTAAATTAAATAGTGATGCTTCTGTAACAACAAATTCTTTGTATAGGATAATTGCATTAGAAGGAGAAAATAGCACTTATAAGGATAGTCTAGCTTATGTATATTATTCTACTCGAAAATATGCACCTTGCTTTATGGTTGCAAGTGATGTTTTAAAGAGAGATCCAAAAAATATAAATATGCTTGAAATACAAGCAGTTTCACTTGAGGCATTAGGTGCTATAAATAAAGGTGTAGAGTCATATGAAAAACTTTTTACTATAACCAATGATAATTTTCACGGTTATTCACTGGCAAAATTACAGTATTCAATAAAAAAATATGATGAAGCATACGCTACTATTCTAAAAACTGAAAAATTAAATGATAGCGGCAATTATAGAGTAACTTATGCGATTAATAAAACGCACTCGCAACAAATTGAATTGATTGCTGCTATTCAATATTTAAAAGGATTAATCAGTATAGAATTGAAAAAAGATGATATAGCCAAAATTAGTTTTGAAAAAGCTACTAAAATTCAACCTGAATTTGTTTTGGCAAAAGAAAGTTTAGAAGCTCTAAATGAAAAGAATAATCAGAAATAGTTGATTATTCTTTAATCTTTGCTCAATTTTTCTTTTAAATATTTTGCTGTATAGGATTTCTTATTGGATATCAATTCCTCAGGAGTACCCTGAAAAATTATATACCCACCTTTTTTTCCACCTTCAGGACCAAGGTCAATGACATAGTCAGCACATTTGATTAAATCAAGATTATGTTCAATAACAATTATTGAATGTCCTATTTCAATTAGGGCATTAAAAGATTTTAGTAATTTATTGATGTCGTGAAAATGCAGGCCAGTTGTAGGTTCGTCAAAAATAAATAATGTTTTATTGGTTGTTTGTCCTTTTGTTAGAAATGAAGCTAGCTTAATTCGTTGCGCTTCACCACCCGAGAGCGTAGAAGAAGCCTGACCTAATTGAACATATCCCAAGCCAACATCCTGAAGAGGATTTAATTTTTGAATTATTTTAGTTTGTGAGTGCTTTCTGAAAAATAAAATTGCCTCATCAACTGTTAATTGTAGGATATCATTAATTGATTTTCCTTCAAATTTAACCTCCAGAATTTCTTTTTTGAATCGTTTGCCTTTACAGGTTTCACATTCTAAATGAACATCAGCCATAAACTGCATTTCAATTGTAACCTCACCTTCACCCTTACAGGTTTCACATCTGCCACCATCAACATTAAACGAAAAGTGTTTTGCTTTATATCCTCTTATTCTTGATATTTTTTGATGTGTGTATAAATTTCTTATATCGTCATAGGCTTTAATATATGTTGCAGGATTTGATCTGCTTGAACGGCCAATAGGATTTTGATTGACAAACTCAATTTGTTTGATTGATTCAATTTTTCCTTTTATTTCAGTGAACTGACCTGCCTTTTCACCATAATTAAGTAATTTTTTTTGGATAGCAGGATAAAATATATCCCGAATCAATGTGCTTTTTCCACTTCCTGAAACACCTGTTACAACTGTTAAAGTATTAAGCGGAATCTTAATATCAATATTCTTCAGATTATTTTCTCTTGCACCTATCAATTCAATATAATTAGTTGAAGTTCTTCTAAATTTTGGGATTTCAATTTGTATTTTACCACTAAGATATTTTGAAGTAAGTGAATCAAAATTCAGAATTTCTTTGTAGGTTCCTTCTGCAACCAATTCACCACCAAATGCCCCGGCTTCAGGACCAATATCAATAATATGATCAGCTACTTTAATAATATCTTCATCGTGTTCAACAACAATAACTGTATTTCCAAGATCACGTAAGTTTTTTAAAACTTTTATAAGTCTTTCTGTATCACGGGAGTGTAAACCAATGCTTGGTTCATCTAAAATATACATTGAACCAACAAGGCTACTACCCAATGAAGTGGCTAAATTAATTCGTTGACTTTCACCTCCTGATAGGGTATTTGAATTTCTGTTTATTGATAGATACTCTAATCCAACATCGCATAAAAACTGCAAACGATTAATGATTTCTTTTAGGAGTCGCTTGGCAATATTCGCCTCATTTTCTGGAAGGTCAATATTATTAAAAAAATCTAAAAATTCATTAATGGGCAATTGTACAAGATCGGTAATTGAAGTATTATTTATTTTAACATAATTTGCTTCTTTTTTAAGTCGATTTCCATTGCATTCAGGGCATTTTGTTTTTCCACGATAGCGAGAAAGCATTACTCTGTATTGTATTTTATAGCTTTTTTCTTCTACATATTTAAAAAAGGCGTTTATTCCTTTAAAGTATTTATTGCCTGTCCATAAAAGTTGTTTTTGCAATTCGGTTAATTGAAAATATGGCTTGTGAATCGGAAAATCAAATTTGTATGCATTGTTAATTAATTGGTCTTTGTATTTTTTAAAAGATTCACTTTTCCAGGGAAGAATTGCATTTTCATAAATAGAAAATGAAGTATTGGGTATTACAAGATCCTCATCAATTCCAATAATATTTCCATAACCTTCACAAGTTGGGCAGGAGCCGTATGGATTATTAAAACTAAACAAATGTGTGTTGGGTTCTAAAAAAGTAATTCCATCTAATTCAAAATTATTATTGAATTCTTTTTTAATATTGTCAGATATATTTTCAATAAAACACGTTCCTTTTCCTTCGTAAAATGCTGTTTGAGAAGAATCGGCAACTCTATTATAGAAATCTTCGCTATCCTGAGTAACAAATCTATCCACAACCAAATAAAGATCTTTGAATTTTTTTTGATCGAATTCATCAATCCTAATAATGTGATTATCAACTTTTAAACGAGAAAAACCTTGTTGTTTAAGGATATTAATAATTTGATCTAATTTTTTTTCTTTATCAATTATAATAGGCGCAAGTAATAATAGTTTTGTTCTTTCACTAAATTGCTTTACATGTTCAACAACGTCGCTTATCGTATCTTTTTTAACTATTTTTCCTGAAATAGGAGAGTAGGTCTTGCCGATACGAGCATACAATAACTTTAAGTAGTCATATATTTCGGTTGTTGTTCCAACAGTTGAGCGAGGATTTGTGTTATTTACCTTTTGCTCAATAGCAATTGCAGGTGAAATACCTTTGATATATGTTACCTTAGGTTTGTTTAATTTTCCTAAAAACTGACGTGCATATGCCGATAAACTTTCTACATATCTTCTCTGTCCTTCGGCGTAAAGTGTGTCAAAAGCAAGGCTTGATTTACCCGATCCTGACAGTCCGGTGATCACAACAAGCCTATTTCTTGGAATATTTACATCAATTTTTTTTAGGTTGTGAATCGCTGCACCTTTGATGCGGATGAATTCTTTAAAATCGTTATTTTTCAATACTTAAGAGGCGATTAAATTTATACTATTTGCAAATATACTAAGTATTTTTTGTTAATAAAAAGTTAATAAATGTTAAAAAGATTAAAATAAAATGCAAAAAAGTTTGTTTATTAGAATTAAATGTTATTATATTTGTTCCGAGATTAGATAATAGAACTGATCTCTCCTGTCATTATTAACTTTAAAAAAATTGTGCTTATAGTATAGTTCTACTTTTCATAACAATAATTAATTAGAAGGTATTTTTATATATCTTCATTTTAAAAAAAAGGGGAATTATGTATACACAAAAATTGGATGACAGTATTCTTGTCAAAAACTACATTGACGGTAACGAAAGGGCATTAGAGATTCTAATCCTACGACACAAACAACGCATTTTCAGTTTTATTTATTCAAAGGTTCAAGATAGAGATGT